>JACQGJ010000337.1 GCA_016199605.1 Armatimonadota bacterium
CGTCCATCCCGGCCAAGTCGACAAACCCCACGGTGCAGCGTCCGGTTACCCAGCCGCCGTCTTCACCGGGGTTCACAACCAGCGTCGATTCCCTCCGAAGCTCCAGCTTGTGCGTGTGGCTGTCAACGATGAGGTCGAACAGGCCGCTGGTCTCAAGGGCGTCTACCAGATAGGGTTCGTTGAGGACGCAGTTATTCCTCCCGCCTCCTACAAATTCAGCGGTGATATCGTGAATCTCCCCGACGGGCACAGACTTCTCGCGGAGATAGTGTTTCTCGCCGTCGTTGTTGCCGAAAACCCCGATCATCTTGCAGCCCAGCTTCACAAACGGCGCCGTGAAAGGAGCGATGAAGTCCCCAGCGTGTAGGATCAACTCGACGCCGCTGCGAACTCGTTGTCAACGGTGCCGACGGTCAGAGACCCAGGGGGACCTTGAGACGAGCGCCCGCTTGGAGGGGGCTGACGTCGCTCGCTCCGGCAGCCCCCTCCAAGCTCTGTTCCCACCAAGAGACTAAACCGGACATTTCTATCTTGCCCAAAACCAGACATTTCCAGACTGCGTTGACAGCCGGGGTCCCCGATGCCAAGGGGATTTGCTATGACACAATTCCAGCGTTGACAGCGCGTTCCTTGACACAGCCTCTTGATTTACCTATAATGACGGGCGATTTGCTTTGAACAGGCAGCCCTCAGGTCAACAGGTATTGCTCTTCGAGGAGTCGGCGACGACCGGAGCTCTTGCTGCAAGTGGAGTGAGACAGAGCGCGCAATTGACAAAGGACATCAAGGAGGCGGAAAGCATGAGAGCGCCGAGCGGTGTGGTGAATATCAAGGTCTTGGGTGTCGGTGGCGGGGGCAGCAACGCTGTGAGCCGCATGATCGAAGCCGGGGTTAAGGGTGTCGAGTTTGTGATTCTGAACACGGACCGCCAGGCCCTCGACCAATCACCGGCTGAACGGAAGATCCAGATCGGGGAGCAAGTAACCCACGGCCTGGGGGCAGGCGGAAATCCGGAGATGGGCCAGCGGGCTGCCGAGGAGAATCGTGAGGAGATCGCTGAAGCACTGAACAAGCCGGACATGGTTTTCATCACGGCAGGAATGGGAGGCGGCACGGGCACGGGAGCGGCGCCCATCGTCGCGGAGATCTCCAAGCAAGCGGGCGCTCTGACCGTCGGCGTCGTTACAAAGCCGTTCCTGTTCGAAGGTCCGATGCGTAGCTCCTTCGCGGAGCAGGGCATCACCCAGTTACGCCAAAACGTCGATACGCTCATCACGATTCCCAACGATCGTCTTCTCGAAGTCCTGGAGCGCAAGACTCCTATTTTGGAGGCCTTCCGTGCGGCTGACGATGTGTTGCGTCAAGGAGTCCAGGGAATCAGTGACCTTATCACCGTGCCGGGGATCATCAATGTGGACTTCGCCGACCTGAAGTCCGTCATGGAGGATGCCGGATCGGCTTTGATGGGCATTGGCGTCGGCACAGGTGAGAACCGCGCGTCCGAGGCCGCTAACAAGGCTATCTCCAGTCCACTGGTGGAGGAGTCGATCGAAGGGGCCCAGAAGGTGCTCATTAACGTAACGGCAAGTTACGACCTGACCCAGGACGAGCTGCAAGAGGCTGTCAAGATCATCCGCGAAGCTGCTTGCCCGGAGGCCAATATCTACATGGGCCTTGCGCTCGATTCCGAGCTCCACCAGGACGTGCGTATCACTGTCGTCGCCACCGGGTTTCATCCGAAGGGCGGGGGGACTGGCAAGAAGCCGGAGACCGCCGCAAAGTCCTCCTTCCAGAAAAAACGTGAAGATATGCCTCCCATCGATGATGAGGACATCGACATTCCCTCCTTCTTGAGGGCGCGCTCCAGTTAACTCAACATACACAGGGCCACGTGACATCGCCCAATCTCACGCAGCAACTACCACCACCTTCCGGTCCGTACAGTTCCGCGCCGGACAGGCTCAACAGGTTGAAAGCCAACCTCGGCATTGCCATCCGTGGCAAGGCGGAATGTATCGACGTCGTCACAATCGCGCTGGTCGCGGGTGGCTCGATTCTCATTGAGGACGTCCCCGGCGTCGGGAAGACGACCCTCGCCAAAGCTGTCGCCCGATCCATCGACGCTTCGTTCAACCGGATCCAATTCACTCCCGACCTCCTGCCGGCAGACATTCTCGGGTCCTCTATCTACAATCCGGTGAACGGGTCTTTCACTTTCAGAGAAGGACCCATCTTCGGGAACGTGCTTCTGGCAGATGAGATCAACCGGGCCTCCCCCAGGACTCAGTCGGCGCTGCTCGAAGCCATGAGTGAGCAGCAGGCAACCATTGAGGGGACGCGGTATCCTCTGCCGGCGCCGTTCTTCGTGATTGCGACCGAAAACCCCGTGGAGTTTCATGGAACCTATCCGCTTCCCGAAGCCCAGTTGGACCGGTTTCTCCTCCTCCTCAATCTCGGTTACCCGGACACGGAATCGGAGAGAGAAATCCTGTATGCGCACATGGAGCACCAACCCGTTGATTCACTTCAGCCTGTTTTGAACCGGGAAGAGGTTCTCGAGTTGCAGAAAGCCGCCCGCGGCGTCAGGGTGGAAGAGAGCATCAGTCGTTACCTTCTGGAAATCGTCAAGCGTACCCGGGAGGATTCGCGGCTAAAGCTGGGCGCCAGCCCGCGAGGGTCGTTGATGCTGTTCCGTGCCGCCCAGGCCGCGGCTCTCTCGCTGGGACGAGACTATGTCCTGCCGGATGACGTGCAGAGTCTTGCCGGCTACGTCCTGCCCCACCGGCTCATTCTGACCTCCAAGTCGAAATATGGAGGAACCAGCAGACATGACATTGTGCAGGAGATACTCCAGCAAGTGCGAGTACCTACTTAACAACCCTCGCCCCACCCGATTTCGGCCCCATCGCGGTACAGAGGGCATATTGCCACCTGTCGCATCAAACACTACAATGTGATCGAGCGCTCGATCCAAACCCCCTATCACAAGGTAACAAGGAGCTGTTGCAGCTTGCTTTCCGTCATTGAAGCTCAAGAGCGAATCCTGCGTGCGGTCGCACCGCTGGCAGTCGAAATGGTATCCCTGCAATTCGCTCTCGGAAGAATCCTGGCGAAGGATTCAGTCTGTCCGTTGGACCTTCCCCCCTTCAACAATTCGGGAATGGACGGCTATGCGGTGCTTGCAGAAGATACGGTCGGGGCGAGTGAGGCAAATCCGGTAAAGCTGAAGGTCCTCGGCACCGTTGCGGCCGGCGACTGGTGGATCGATCCTCTGCGAGCAGGGCAAGCTCTCCGCATCATGACCGGTGCGTTAATCCCACCAGGGGCGGACGCGGTGGTGATGGTCGAGAAGACCAGACCTTCCGCGGACATCGTTGAGATTCTTCAGCAGGCCAAGTCAGGACAGAATATCCGGCCCAAGGGTGAGGATGTACCCCAGGGCAAGACTGTCATCCGGGAAGGCACGAGACTGCGAGCCGCGGAAGTCGGGCTGCTGGCCTCGATGGGCTTCGCCAGTGTGCCCGTCCATGGACAACCTCGCGTCGCTGTGATTTCAACGGGGGATGAGCTGGTGGAAGTTGACCAACCCCTCCCCCCCGGGAAGATCCGGGACAGCAACTCCTACGCGGTCGGAGCCGCGACACAACGCGCCGGGGCGCTGCTTCATTCGCGACACCACGTTGAGGACGATCCGGAAGCCTTGCGGAGTTGTCTCGAATCGCTTCTCCCGCAAGTCGATATGATTCTGACAACGGGAGGAGTCTCCGTCGGAGACTTTGACGTGGTCAAAGCGGTCGTGGGAGACCTGGGTGACATTAACTTTTGGAAAGTGGCGATGAAGCCGGGCAAGCCGCTCGTTTTTGCGGACCTCCGGGGAAAGCCGATGTTTGGACTGCCCGGAAACCCGGTCTCTTCTCTCGTCACCTTCGAGCTATTCGTTCGCCCCACACTTCTCAAGATGCAGGGGACCCGTAACCTGCAACGACCAGCCGTCACAACTATGGTCATGCAGGAGTGCCGATCCTCAGAGCAACGGGAGGAGTTCGTCCGGGCACGGACGATCTATGAAAACGGGCAATACCAATCTCGGCTATGCGGGGACCAGGGATCGGGGCGGCTGAGCAGTCTCGTGGAAGCAAACAGTCTGTTGGTCATTCCCGCAGAGGTGACACGGGTTCCGGCAGGCGCCCTCGTGACTGCAATCATGACGGACTGGGAGGAGTAGATGGACGGGTGGAAAATGAAAAGCCAGGCTGTGGGTGTTCTGGTGGCCTGGAGAAGTGCTTCGTGGCCGTCAGCGCATAACTCTCGCGAGATCACCGGCGTCGTTCGAGTACCAAAACCCAGTCCTGAAAAACAGGCAGCGTGGAACGGGGCATCTTCCATTCTCCCCCTCCATCAGGGGAAGCTGTCCCGAGGTCGTGTTCCTCTCCATTCACTGGGTTGAAGAGGAAAGCACGGTATGAAATGTCTCGCTCCAACTCCTTGAGGGTGACGTTGGGGTGGTACCACGGCAGAAAAACCACCCGGACCTCCCCCGGGATTCCAGCCGCATAGGGCGCCTGATAGTTCTCCTCAGTCCAATGTGGCTCCACCCATTCCGGGTGCGGCTCGAACTTCCACCACTTGTACGCTTCAAGAAGACGCTTACCGATTCCCAGGTGTGTGGAGCCGGGCAACTGGCTGGCGTCCTCCCACGGAACATTCCCCCAAGCCATGCCGTGGGGTGACGGCCCGTAAGGCTCCTCCCGGCGATTCACCTGCCAGATTCCGTTGGCCCCATAGGTGTGACCAGCGGCTCCCGATAGCAGGCAAGACCAGAACATGAACCGCTGCACTTCCTGACGGCAGGCTTCTCCGATGCCCTCGTAACAGACTTCGCCGTTGATAACAGGCATCTTTGGATCCTGCGTCCGCGATCCGGTGACCAACCTGATGGTATTGGGAATGCTCCCGCGATCTCCATGGCCCGTTTGCAGCATATCGAAGTCCAGCACCGAGGGGTCTTCCACAGTGTTGCGCGCGCTATCCCCCGGATGAATAGTGACCAGCCGATGATAGGGATCGGTTTCGCGCACGTAGCGGCCCAACTCGGTCCAGCCCTTCTTCTGGAAGGCGCTGTCCTGCTCCTTTGTCTCGGAGAGATAGTAAGGCATGACTCCTTCTCCCGCCAGACACCACACCACCGGATAGGCTCCGTAGCGCGCAATCAGATTGCGCCAGTGCTGCCGCATCTTCTCGATTCCCATCCAGGGAAGAAAGTACCCCCAGCAACCGACAACGCACGGAACAAGACCGGCCTGAACCAACCGATCGATACGCAGGTCCGCCATCTCGAAGTAACAGGGGTTGATCCGAGAGTAGTCTCTCGTCCACGGGGAACCGGCCTCGTTCGCACCTCGCTCATCGAACTGGTCCATGTCGGGATACAACCCGGCGACGATCTGGATCACGGTGAACCCCTTCGATACCCGATCGGCGGTCAGGGCTTGGAACTCACCGGGGAACTTCAGGCGTTTGCACAGGCCCATCCACCACGTGTCGCCAAGCCAGAAGAACGGGGTGCCGTCGTGGTGCTCCAGATGCCGCCCATCGCCCGCGACGCGGAGAGGCCCGTGTTGCAGCAGCGGGTTGCTGCCTTCATAGGGCGTGACCTCGATGGCGCCTTCCTGACCGTGCAAGTCGGAGTTCTTCTCGTCGGTGCATACCGAACGATAGCGGTGTGTCCCGACCTTCGGGGAAGAGTAGCGCACTCTCCAAGTCTGGTCGCCTGCCCAGAAAGCCGGAACTCTCTGCTCCTCGCCCTGAGGATCGGTGACGATCACGTCCACCTCGACTGCGTTGAAGGGATCGTCGTAGGTCCTCCCCGAGGATAGGGGCCATTCGCACACACAGTTCTGGAGGCTATACTTCACGGTTCCTAGTCCTTTCCGATGGGAGCATGGGCCCCAAACCTCTCGTAGAGCAGACCGTACCTCAGTCCGCGAGTGCTGACTCGCAGAGAAGTCTGTCGCAGACACCGGAGGATCTCTCTGGCGATCGTCGCGCCGGCGAGAATGACATCTGCGCGCGCGGGCTCCAACCCAGGGATTTGTCGTCGATGATCGAGATCCAACTCCCGGTACTGCTGGATCTGCGCCTCGATCTCCTGAAGGGACAGGCCCGTACCATGGACTTTGCTGAAATCTCCTCCACCGCGATTGACGTAGGCAAGATTGACAAGCGTGCCGCCAACACCGGCCAGTGCCAGTGAACTGGGGAGGCCCTCCAGTGAAGTAACCCGGGAGATCAGCTCCGTCACTTCCGCATGAATCCGTTCTGCCATTGAGTGGTAATCGTCCTCGGAGACCGGATCAGACTTCAGGTAGGTCTCAGTCATCCGCACAGCTCCCACATTGGCGCTCTTTGCCGCTTCCAGTGTCTTCCTCCCGAGATTCAACTGGGCGCTGCCACCTCCGATGTCGATGACACCCACCATGCCCTCGCCTGGGAGTTCCAGACCGGAGTCATGCCGCACCGCCAGATAAGAGAGTCGGGCTTCGGTTTCTCCATCGATGATCTCGATGTGAATCCCCGATTCGTCTGCGATGCGGGCGAGGACTTCCTGCGAGTTCCGGGCGTCCCGCAGCGCGCTCGTTCCTACTGCGGCGATTTGTTCCACGTGATGGTCGTCACACAGCTTGCGATATCTTCTCAGGCAATCGACATTTCGCTGGAGTGCTTCATCGCCGATTTGGCCCGTTTGGGTGAGACCTTGACCCATCCGCGTAATAGCGGTTACGTCCAGAAGGAAGTCCCACGAAGAGCCAGTCGGCTCTGCAATGAGCAGAAGATCCGAATTCGTCCCAACATCGATGACAGCGTAACGCGGCATGAGCAGACTCGTTTCGGTAGCAAGGTTAGCGGAATACCCCCGGGATCGGTTTCCCGATCGCCTGAGCAGGAGCGGCCACGCCGCCGAGCTCGCACAATGTAGGAGCAATGTCGGTGTGACGCACGGGCGGAATGACTCTGCCTCGGGGGATTCCCGGACCGGTGATGAAGAAAATGGTCCGGCACGAGGGATGGTCCGGGTAAAATCGGTGCGCCCCGGAATGCAGAGGGCTTTGTCGCTCGACAACTTCCTCTTTGTTCACGTCATCGTCAAAGTCGTAGCCCTCAGCCAGGGTTATCATCAGATCTCCCGTTCGTTCGTCCCCAAAGCCGAGAGACGGTCCCACCAACTCACTGTCCAGGACCCCCGTCACAATCTGGTCTCCGGTTTGAGGATCTTTGGCGGCAAGCAAGACTTCCACCGTCTTCCTGACAATCTGCGCGCGATCCTCCGGTTTCACAATCCCTTCCCGGTATTTTGCCCAGTTAAGGCGCAGAAACGAGCTGCCTCCCGGGGGGTATAGGATCTTCGTCTTGGACAGGTCCACCCGTCCTGCTCCCTCCACAGCGATCAAGCCTGCATTTCTCAAGATCGTGTTGATGTGGAACTTCTTCGCGATCCCCATCATGCCGTGGTCGCTGACCAGCGTCACCACGCAATTGCGGGGAGCGTTGAAGAGAATCGTTCCCAGGTGCAGATCGCAAAGCTCCATCACCTGCTCCATGTAGGGCCAGATTCTCTCAGCCCACACCGGATTGAAGGCTGGACTGGAGGGATCGAGCAAACCGTCCCATACGTGGCCGGCTGAATCAGGAAAGGGCGTGTAGCAGATCAGGAGGTCCCAGTCCGTGTAACGCATTCCGAAAAGCGTTGCCCGCCGGAAATGGGACGCGACCTTCTCAACGGTGATCAGGTACTCCTTCTCTGCTGATCCCTCTCCTCCCTCGGTGATCGGTTTCCCGAACAATCCTTGCTGATAGGCGAGCTTTCCGTCCTTGCCGATGAACTCCCCAACCCTCTCCAGGTAGTTTTTCGCCACCTCGGGACGATTGCTCTGCACCTTGTTTGCGCCGAAACCATCCAGCACAACCAGCCGGTCCTGAAAATTCCCGCCGAATCGCTTGTCGCTCGTGTAGGCGGTGAAAGGATACTGCTGTGGGGTGTGGACCAGGGTCACACGTTTGCCCGCCCGCAGGAATGGTATCCACAAGGGCTCCGCCTTGAGCAGGTAGCTGTTGAACCCTGACTGCTTTTCCAGAACTGTGTGGTCGCCTGCGGGCAACGCCGGCATGAAGAAACTTGTGATCCCGTGCACCGCGCTGGGAGCACCGGTCCAGAGAGTCGCATGACCACACGGAGTGCTGGGATCGGGAAAGTTGCTGACCGAATACTCGGCTTGAAGTCCCTGCTGCTTGAGCCGGGCAAGGTTCGGCAGTTTGCCTTCGCTCAAGAGCTTGTTCACCATCCAGGCGGGCGTGCCATCCCACGAGAGGAGGATGATCTTGGGTGAGGGCGCCCTGGCGGAAGGCCTGGAGGGAACTTGCGGGGCAACGGAACGTGAGGAAGTGTGTCCGCTGCCGGCCACTGTCGCCGTGATAATCAGGAGGAGAAGTGCGGCGATAGTGCGCGGTTGCTGCTTTGCAGTCATGGACGCCACTCCCATGTTCTACGCCTGACCATGACACTCCTGAAATTCGAGGCTCTCGCCTGTAACAGCGCTGAGATGGACGCCCTTCTGGAACATGGCAGCGAACTCCTCCGGCAGCCCGGCATGTCGAAGACCGATGAGAAGGCGTTCCAGGTCGTATTCAACTCTTCGTATCTCTCCGCGGAATTTCCGGTTGGCGATCTCGGCAAGGATGTAGGCCGCGCGATAGTCACCGTCACTCGACCTCCCGACACTCCCCGTGTTGACGAACCAAGTGCTGTCCACTCGCCGAATGAACGGGTCGTGCGAGTGCCCGCACACGACGATATCGCCCGTGATCTGATGGGACAGCTCTTCAAGCCGAGCCTCAGGGGTATCGGAGCGCAGCCCCTCTTTGATCGAGTCGATGGTCCCGTGAACCACCAGAAGCCGCATCCCGCCGAAGATAGGCTGTTGCGACGATGGTAGCGCGTGAAGGTAATCCAGGTTCTTGGGGGAAAGACTTTCGCGGGTCCATTTGATGGTCGCATACTTCAAAGGGTCTTTGGCGAGCAGCTTCCGGTCCTTGCCTGGCTTCTCTCCGAACCGGAACACTCGCCGATCATAGTTCCCAAGGGTGGATCGAATATGGTGGCGCCGGAGGAGGTCTATCACTTCGTTGGGAAACGGGCCATAGCCCACCAGGTCCCCCGTATCAAGAATGTGGTCACAACCCTCGCGCTCTATATCGGTAAGGGTCGCTTCCAGTGCCGGGAGGTTTGCGTGGATGTCCCCAAGAAGCGCGATTTTCATGGTTTTGAGCGAATTGAAGGGCGAAGGGCCATCCACGCCTCCGCACCGAGTGACTTCTCCTTGCTTCGCCACCGACCCACTGTGCCCAAGCTACATGGACGGCGCGGCCGCCGCCGGGCTGGACATCTCATTGGGTATGAGGACTTCGTCGGTCAGCTCCCATCCCAAGTATCCGGCGATGTGTCGTCGGAGATCCAGTTGGATGGACCGAATGTCACGCTTGGCGTTGATGGTGTGGAAGCCGTAGTCCTTGGCCAGCTTGCCGAATTCTCGCAGTAGTTTCTTCTGGTATCGCACAAAGCTGTCATAAGGGTCGAGCCCTGGATTCTGATCGAGACCTGCCTCCCAATAATCCAACTCATAGGAAACCAGGATGCGGTCGATAAGGGCCTCGACATCCACGTTCAGGTACAAGACCAAGTCCGGCTCAAGAGCGAAGCCGTAGAGGTTCTTGATCCAATCCGGCTCAGCTCCTCGCACGAACGCCCGAGCGAAAGCGGTATAGACGTACCTGTCAGCGAGAACGATGAAACCCGCGCGCAGTGCGGGAATGACCTCATGCTCGAGCCGATCAGCAAAATCGGTTGCGTACAGAAGGTTGAAGGTGTGCAGGTTCATCTTGTGGCCTTCTTTGGCGAAGTCGATCGTTTGCGCCATGAGCGCGGATCGAGTCCACCCGGTTTCGACGACTCCCGCTCCCTGGACCTCCAGCCATTTCCTCAACATCCCGAGCTGGGTTGTGCGCCCAACGCCGTCGCTCCCTTCGATGACGATCAGTTGTCCATGCAGGTTGTCAGGGTTCACATAGGCGAGTCCACGTCCCAGGAAGCGTTTGCCTGACTGCGGGGATTCCAATGTCATCGGTTCCTCGCCTCCCCACTCGCAGCTTGCGCGGCGCCTCGCTGCCTCGATCCGCCGTTCTTTCGGTCTAGGTAATCGCCGATTATCCGTTCCACCGTCGCCCGCATTTGTCGTTGCTGGACGACGATCCGCTCGGTGGCGTCCATCACGTGGAGGTCGAACTCCTTGGTCATCATATCGTACTGCCGGATGACCTCTCCCTGGAACAGCTTGAAGCACTCCAGCGGGTCGTTGCTGAGACCGGTGTCCATCCCCGCCTCATAGAACTTCAGCTTCATACGGGCGCTGGTGATCCGTTCCAGCGAGATGTCCACGGGCACACGGAAGTAGAAGGCGATGTCTGGCTTGATGGCAAAACTGTAGAGGTCCCGCACCCACTGGGGATCTACGCCGCGCGCCGTGTCTCTCGCGAACGCGGTATAGGAATACCGGTCGGCGATCACAATCATACCTGCCTTCAGTGGAGGGATCACTCTGTAGAACAGACGGTCAGCAAAGTCTGTGGCGTGCAGCAGACTGAAGGTAGTGGGAGTGAGTTGGTTCTTCTTCTTTGCCTGCTTCGTCGTGTTCTTAACCAGCAGTGAAGAGTTCCACTCGGTGAAAAACACCCTCACCCCCTTCGACGACAGCCACTGCTGCAGCAACTGCGCTTGAGTGGATTTCCCGGACCCGTCAATCCCTTCCACCACAATCAAGCGTCCCGGGAATTCGTGCGGTTCGCAGAGTTTCGACATGCTCGTTCCTTCCCTTGCCTGGAGGTAGACCTCTACCAAAGCGTCCCACGACGCGAACGCGAAGCCTATTCTAACAACTCCCGACGGGATTCGTCCATGATTTGCCGAAACCTGTCGCGTCCGCGAGGGCGGTCGACGAGGAGCATCAGCTACCGGTCAGCTTGACATGGCCGAAGACCTTTCCCATCCGCTTCTGTTCTGCCTTCTGAGACCAGATCTTCCACAGGCTGTCGAATTTCACTTGCTGCTCCTGGCGACGGTCAGCTTCGGCGGAGATGAGAGGGAGTATGGCCTGTCGGAGGGCCGTCCCAACTTCGCTGTCCGGACCCGCCGGGAGGTTTGCGAGAGTCTGGTTGAGGTATTCCTTGTGTACGTCTACGTCATGCACCTCACCAAGGGCATCCTGGATCGAAACACACTGGCGGATGATCTCTTCCAGTTCCACGATGTAGACCTCCCGGAAGAATTCGGCGGTGTAGCGAAAGCGCTTGGTGGCGATGCGCAACGCGTGGTAGTTCTCCGGGGTGGGTTCGGATTGCAGCACCGGTACGAAAGCGCACACTGCCTCGAAGCGGCCGCGCAATGCTCGGGGCGCCTCCTTGCGGATCAGCTTGCCGCGTCTCTTGGTTGTGCGAGGGGGGAGCTCTTCGGTCAGGAATACGCGGAGCCGCTCCTTGAACAGGCTGAAGCGGTCGCTTTTCATCGCCTGCAAAAGGCTTCTGCGAGCAGAGCGCCGGGCGGAGCGACGCTCCTCGATGAGTGGCTGAACCCCCGGTCTATCGACCTCAGGCAACGACTCCTTGTATCCCGTCAGGTATGCGATGAACACATCGAGGTCCCGGACCTTGCCCAGCTCTCCGGCGATCCATCGCAGCTCCTCGACGTAGGGCTGCATCCGTTGTTTGCCAATCGCCCTGCCGAAAACACGTATGGCGGCGCGCATCCTCCGGCTCGCAACACGCATGTCATGGAGCTCCTCGATATCCTTGCCAAGTCGAGTGCCTGCTTCATGCTTGAGGAACCTGTCGAAGTGCAACAGGAGGGTTCGTCGCCCGGCTTCGGCAAAAGAATCCTTAGGCGTAAATAGGGGCGGGTGCGACATTACCGACTGTTCAGCCATCTTTAAGTACCTGCTCCACAGTATCGCTGCCGAAAATAGACCTCTCCACCTTTATCCCTACTCGTAGTATTCGCTACGGTATGGGAAACTCCTCCACTCAGAGAGAAATAATCTCGTTGAGGAGGAGGATCTCCTGTTGTGAGACAGTTGGACTGTCGAACCTACCACGGCGTGCAGGTTCGACTCCTGTCCTGCGGGCAGGCGTCCAACTGTCTCACAACAATGCGGCGTTTTCAACCTTAACGAGTATAATCACGCCGTCAGGACGGGCGATTCGCGTCCATCGTGGTCGTCGGCTGGCTCTCAAGGGGTCAGTACGATCTTCCCATAGGCCCCGGACTCCATCACCGCCACGTGAGCCTGCGGCGCCTCGACGAGGGGGAGCTCCTGGTTGATGACCGGGCGGAGGGATTTGTTTTCCAGTCCGGCGACCAGCGCCGCATGGATTCCCGCCATCTGATCTTCCGGCGTGTTAAAAAGCACCACGCCCAGCACGGCGGCATCACGGCTCATGGCGCCGCGGGGATCTATCTCCACCGTGCCACGGCACCCGATCACGACGATCCGACCTCCCATCGCGAGAGCGTTGAGGTCGTTGTTCAGGTTCACGTTGGCCAGCATTTCCAGAATCACGTCGACGCCCTTGCCACCAGTCAGTTCGCGAAGCTGGTCGAGGTAGCCGGGATCGTGATGATCCACGACATGATGCGCCCCCTGCTCCGCAACGAGGGCTTTCCCTTTGTCCGTTCCGGCCGATCCCAAGACCCTCAAGCCTGCCGCCCGCGCCAACTGCACCGCTCCGATGCCGACGCCTCCGCTCGCGCCGTGGATGAGAACAGTCTCGCCCGCGACGGCACGCGCCCGATGGAACAACGCTCTGTAGGCAGTGGCGTAGGGCACGTGGATTGCCGAGCCTTGAGCAAAAGTTACATGATCGGGGAGCGGGTGAACCTGCGACGCCTTGCAGAGGACCTGCTCGGCATAAGTCCCAGTGAGAGTCCAGGCGGTATAGACGCGATCGCCTTGGGAGACGCGCGTTACTCCCTCTCCCACCGCTTGGACCACCCCCGCCGCGTCGATCCCGGGAGTGTAGGGCAGATCAGGCTTCCGCGCGTACTTCCCGGTGCGGATGTACGTATCAACCGGGTTGACCCCCGCGGCATGAACGCGCACTACCACCTCTCCCGGGCCGGGAGACAGGTCGGACGTCTCTCCCAGCTTCATGACTTCTGGATCTCCGAACTCGTGGACTCGTATTGCCTTCATGGTACCTCCTCGAAATCGGGCGGCTCCGTTCGTCCAGGAGTTGCACTCCTGGACGCAACTATGAATCGGCAGTTCTACTGCCCTCTACCGATGGGATGGGCGAGTCGAACTCGCACCTCATACCCCGTCCAGGAGTGCTCGAACTCGCAGAGTTCGCAACTCCTGAACGAACGGCGCGTAGTAACCCGCGAAGACTCATTTTCATCTCGCGTGGTGCGAACC
>JACQGJ010000321.1 GCA_016199605.1 Armatimonadota bacterium
CGAGATCTCCGGAGTGAAGAGCATACCGTGGATGGTCAAACGTCTGCGGGAAGATTAAGGGAGCAAACGGTGTGATGTGTGCCCGGTCCAGCAGAGCTGCGAATCACGCTCGCTTGAAAGTGTGGATCGTGGCCACGCGGATAATGGTCGGACTTTGGCTTCTTGAACTGGCACTGATGCTGATTCCCGGGGATTACTGGCCAGGTCTGGAAACTCCCTTCAGCACGGTGCTTTTCACTTGTCTGGTATGGGCAAATGTTGGCTCTCTGGTCAACGTCGTCATCATCTGGGCTGGAGCATCCTTTGTCCTCCGTGTTAGGGACAGGTATACGAAGAAAGCGTGGGCGCTTTTGATGCGGTCAGCGGCACTTTCTTTTATCCTATTCCTTTTGATGATCTTTATATTGATGAGGCAGAATATGACTGAAGACTGAGATGACACGGGCCAGGAGTCTTTCAGGCAGAGCGGGAGGGGCGTCCTGCAGGGCGCTTGGGACGCCCTCAGCAATCTCCTCTATATAGAACTGCTGTAAATCCGATCAACCAGTTCCATTGTCTTCACCGCGTCTGAGAAGCAGGAAGACGGCTGTTTGTGGGTCTTGACGCAGTCTATGAAATGCCGGTTCTCGTGATAGAAGCCGAGGTAATGGTACGGCTCCGTTCCGGGGCCCATTGTCTTGGGATCGAGGTGCTCTTCGAGAGCGCCGTTATCTCCGTAGATAACCCCGTGCTCGTCCGGGTCGATGAAAGCCGCCATCGAAGTGCCGTGCATTTCGCACTTGAAGAACCGCCTCCCCGAACACCAGTTCCCCAGAAGGATTCCCGTCACGCCGTTCGCGAAGGACACCAGAGCGTGAAAGCAATTGGGGAATTCCTTACCGATGCACCGGACATCACTCGCCACGGACCGTACCTCGCTGCCACCAAACCACCGGAGCAGGTCCACGGCATGGACCGTATCGGAGGTCATGATATCAATGGCCCCACCATAGTAGCCGAGAGCCTCCGGCCCGTCTTTGTAGAATATCCCCACGGCGGTGTGAATCGGCCCCCGCTTCTCAAGCTTCTTCCTGGCTGCGACAATCGCGGGAACGTGACGTCGTTGGAACCCGACGGCGGTGACGCAATCATTTCTCTCCGTGTGGTGGGCCAGAGTTCGTGCCTGGTAGGTTGTGAGGGCCAGAGGTTTCTCCACAAACAGATGCAGCTTGTGGTTGAGGACCCAAGCTGCCACATCGTATACATGGTGGGGAGGCATGAGAGCATATACCGCGTCCGGCGCAGTCTCTTCGATCATCTTCTGGTAACTTGCGAAGGTGCGGCTAATCTGGAACTTCTCCGCCGTCGCCTTCAACTTGTCTTCCACCATATCGCATAACCCGACGATCTCGACATCCTTGAATTCCACCAAGGACGGATAGTGGACTGCATTGGCCATCCCTCCCGCGCCAATGAGAGCGACCCTGACCTTCTTCGTGGGTTTCCCGCCGTCGCGTTTCCTGGTTGTTTGGGTTTTCGTTTGTGCTGCCAAAGTATTCACCTCATGCGTCTTGTCATCGGAAGCTGTGTCGCATGTCCTGCCACGACAAGTTCCATCATATCCTCTGTCAGTTCGCCTCGGGGACTGGCAATCCTCCCAAGATCCTCATTCTGTTGCCAGACGGATCCCTCCAGGAGTGTCACCTGATTTGTGCGCGAGATCCTCCTGTAGATGCCAAACGGCCAGAGCATTGCTGGCGGGTCGCTCCCTGCCCTCCGAGGGGCGGTTCACAATCGTCCCACGGAGGGACATGACGCTGCTGCCCCCGCTGTCCAGCCCCATGGCCTCTTTCGCGCCCAGACGGACCAGCAAGCGCGCCAACTCCGTGAAGGTCATCCCGACGCTGTAGCCCACCTGCCGACCGTCTACTACGACGAAAAGGAGTTTGTGATCGTAGGTGACGCCGACCGCGGTTCGCGGATTGGGCACTCGGTAGTTCTTCCCGAAGTTCTCCCGGTGCTGACCGACATAGACTCGCCCCTCAGCCACGAGCCTCGGACCCCCTGACAGGGCCTCAACTACGCTTTCCCAGCCCGCGGACAGTGAGAACGCTCTGCGGACTGGCTCGCCCAGCTCAAACCAGGGAAACATCCCACGGGAAGTGCCGTGAAAGGAGAGAACGTAGCCCTCCGATGGGATGGGGGTGTTGTTCACGGTGCGTTGAACGACCTGTCCATTCCTGACGACAATCTCAAGTCCGGAGGGATTGGTTCGGGTTCTGGTGCCGTATTCCGAGGTGTAGAGGATTACCTCGTCTGCTTTGCGCGGCCGATTGATTCCCCACAGCCCAACGGTTCTGTGTCCGTGAGGCAAGTCCACTTGCAGTTGCGCCCGTGGCACACCGATGATCGCCGTTCCCCTGTCGGTGATGCCAAACGCCGTGCGATAGAGTTTGGTCTTCTGGAGGACCTTGCCGTCCACGATCACCAGTCCAATGGGAAGCGCCGGTTTTTCCCCGCGGCTGAAGAAAGTGCCGTTAATCGCGGCCAGGGCTCCGACCCGCCGGCAGAGCCGGCTGACTCTCTCGAGACGCCCTACATGGTCGTAAGCCAGGACAGGCTTGACCCGGAGACAGGGAGAGGTGTAGTTGATCTTCAGGACAAAGACGTGGTTCGGCCAAGCAGGGCTGCCCTGCTTGATGTGGTAGTAGCTGATTCCCGGCGCGAGATCCCTCCCCCACGACTTCTCACCATAGGAAGTTTGGCACCAGAGGCCAAACCACAGGCAGGTGAGGGCAACCGGCAGCCGCGTTCGTGTACAGGTAGCCCTCGCAAGTCGGTGGGTTCCCGGGAATGATAGAAAGACGCACCTGTGAATCAATCTGACAAGATACAAATCGACCCCCGAATAAAAGCGAGAGCGTCGAAGAGTCTGCGACTCCTCGACGCTCAACAAGCAGCCTGTAGGCCGGGACTGAGATCAGAATCCCTCAACAAGGCTTTGGCATTTCAGACATAACGTCGCATGCGGCAGAGCTTCGAGCCTGGCTTTCGCAATCTTTCCTTCGCAAATGTCGCAGATCCCGTAAGTTCCCTCATGGATTTTCCGCAGAGCCATGTCGATGTCTTGAATCGTGTCTTCCAGGGACTCATTGACCGATATGTCAATCTCCTTCGCCATCAAGGAATTGGAAAGGTCAACCGTCCCTTCATCTTCTCCAGCGTCCTCATTCGGGAGGGATCCTTCTACCTCCGCCGTACGACGACGGATCCGATCTCGCTCGTCTGCCAACGACCGCTTCTCTTGCAGCAGTCGCTCCTCAAACTTCTTCGTTTCAGGATTTATCTCCTGGCGACTACTGGTGCGCTTAATCACTGTCTGTGGCATGGTTCGTTACCTCCTCTCAGTTTCTGTCTTCGGCAGCATACTTTGCAGCCCAAGAAAAGATAATGCACCTTCGATAGTGCGCTCTTTATTCCACAGTCCCACTGGTTAGGAACATGTCAGACGTTATTTTTACGCCAAAAGTTCCTGGAAGCCTGAAATGTACTCCCGGACACCCCAAGGGGAGATCCTCCTCTCCATGCATTGCGTGCCTCGGAAAGCCTCTGGCCTCCAGGAGATTCGGGAATCACATCGACACTCACAATACCTCTGACTCCGGCGATCCACAACGAGAGCAGAAGTTGTCGGCCTCAGACAGTCCAAACCCGCACTTGGAGCACGACTTCTGCTTGCGGGCCGATGCCCGGCCGGTGTCTCGGATTCTCGCACCTCGTCCCTTGCGGCGCGCAGCGATTGCTCGCTCGATTTCATCGTCCTCTGCTGCAGGGCCAGAGGTGCATTTGTCGAGGGCTGCGATGACTTCCACGGCTCGGTGACGGAGCGACTGGTTCATCGATCCATAGTCGCCTTCTGACACTTTCCCCGCGTGGTAGTCGAACTCAAGATCCTTGATCGCACGGTACAAGTGCTCCTTATCGGCCAGAAGGGCCGTCACGCGCAGCGGAACGTCCGGGAACGATTCAACCTCAACCAGAGATCCAGACCCCAGGAGAGGACGGGCCACCCACCAGATTGCGACGCACAGCATGACACCGGCCATCAGGTAAGTCATCACTCGTAGTCCTTCAACTCCTGATCGAGCCGACTCTCCAGAGGCGTAGCGCCCTTTCCGCGGACCTCCGGGGAGCTATTCGTCTCCTCACCCTCTCGGGTGTAATCTGAGTCCCCCGCCTTTCTGCTCTTCACAAACCTCACAAAAACTATTGATCCTGCGGCGAGGGACAGGAAAGGCATGATCCACGCCGCTACGTTAAAGCCCTTCCATGGAGGCGGAGCGCCAACAATTTCCTCACCGTACTTGTCCATGAAGTAGTCTAAAATCTCTCGTTTCGACAATCCTCCCTTTACCTTGTTGCGAATCTCGCCGCGGATTTTCTGGGCGTTGCTGCATTCGCAGTCCCGAATCGGCATGTTCCCGCATCCGCACAAGCACACCAGTTCGCCGGAGATATCCCTTTCGCTTACCGAAAAAGCCGGCGTGGCGACAGGCACCCCCATCAACTGCAGGAGGACACAAACGATGACGACCCTTGGCCCGTTACTCGACACATGGGATGTTGGGTCGGCCATCTCGGTAAAGCCTTTGCGGGTAAGCCCCGGCCTATTTAGATTCATGCTGCCTTGTTCCAGTCCTCGTGTGCGAAGAGTTGTACTTCGGGGGGCTTTCCACTACGTGACGGGTATGCCGTCCGCCGCCTGTCGCGAGGGAACGTAGGCGGCAACTGGGACCTTCTGCGGATCCGGCAGCATCGCGATAGTCGTTCCCGTCAGAATGAAGAGACCACTCAACCACACCAGAGTGATTAGTGGATTCACAAAAACCTTGAACGTGGCAGTGCTATTCCTGTCCCAGTTGGCGAGGATGACATACAAATCCTCCTTGAGTGTGCCTCGGATCGCGGTTTCCGTAACCGGCTGGTCTTGATCCGGATGGAAGTTCTTCTCGGGGAGCAACGTGCCGATGAACCGCTTGCCCTCCCAGACCGCCAGGGAGGCAATGACTCGCTCGCGTGCGGGAGTGGACTGTTCCTTCAGTTGATCGTAGCGTAGGGAATAACCGCCGATCTTCATATTCTCGCCGATTCGCAGCGTTGCTTCTTTCTCCAGCTTGTATACGGTAGAGCCAGTAATCCCGGCGAAGAGACTGACAATACCGAGATGGACGATGTATCCTCCATACCGCCGTCGATTGCGGGCAATAAGGTTAACGAAGCTCAGCCCAAGCGGCTCGCCGGTAATGCTCCGTCTCGCCAGGGTCCCGCGGTAATACTCGAGGACGATCGTTCCGACGACGAAGGCGCAAAGGGACAGGGGCAGAATGGCCAGGAGCTTTCTTACGCCAAAAACATATAGCAGCAGGGCGGTCACGAGCGCCGCGAGGGCCGGACGAAGGTAGTTGCGCTTGAGATTCTGCGGAGACGCGCGGCGCCAGGCGATGAGAGGGCAGATGCCGGTTAGAGCGAGGAGAGCCAGGCCAATCGGCACCATCACGCGGTTGAAATAGGGAGCTGCAACGGTCACTTTGACTCCTCGCACGGCTTCTGAGAGGACCGGGAACACCGTCCCCCAGAACACGGCGACCGCGGCGCCCAGCAAAAGCAGGTTGTTCAGGAGGAAGCTGGATTCCTTGGAGACGAAGGACTCAATCTCCTCTTCGCTCTTCAGCTTGTCCCACTGCCGGTGGGTCAGGGCGCAGGACAAGAGCACACTGCCTCCGATAAACATCAGGAAATACGGCCCCAGGTTGGAGTTGGCAAAGGCGTGAACCGAAGACAGCACCCCACTCCGCGTCAGAAAGGTCCCGAAGATGCTCATGATATACATGAGGCAAACGAGGGAGACATTCCAGACTTTGAGCATTCCCTTTTTCTCCTGGATCATGACGGAATGCAGGAAGGCGGTGGCGATCAACCACGGCATAAAGGAGGCATTCTCGACGGGATCCCATCCCCAGTACCCGCCCCAGCCAAGCTCGACATACGCCCATTGAGCGCCCATCAGGATTCCCATTCCCAGGAAGAGCCACGCAAACAGCGTCCATCGCCGCGTGATCCGGATCCACGTGTCGTCGAGTTTGCCGGTGGCCAAAGCAGCGATCCCGAAGGCATAAGGAACCACCATCCCGACGTAGCCCACGTAAAGGGTCGGAGGGTGAAACATCATACTCGGGTTCTGGAGTAAGGGATTGAGCTGCGTTCCGTGAGTGGCAGGAATGGCAAGCTGCTCAAAGGGGTTCGCGCCGAACAACATCACTGCCGTGAAGAAGGCGGCCGTACCCATAATGGTTGATAGAACATAAGGCATGAGAGCTTCGTGCTGGCGCCGGTTCTGCCAGGCAACAAGGGAGCCGAAGAGACCCACCAACCATGCCCATAAGAGCATCGAACCCGCCATGCCCCCCCAGAAAGCCGCGAAGACGTATTGTTTCGGCATGGCGCTGCTGGAATACTCGGCAACATACCGCAAGCCGAAATTGTGGACCATCAACTCGTGGATCAGGATACATGAAGCAATCGTGAGAAAACAGAAAACTGCAAACACGGAGTTCCGCGCGCTCCCCACGAAGTCCCGGCGATGTCGGCGGGCCCCGAAAACGCCGGCGCCTGCCGCGTAGATAGAGAAACAAAGCGCGAAGATGAGAGAGAAATGACCGAGCTCAGGCAATAACATTACGCACCTGCCGTGATTTCCGGGGGAGTGTGGGAAGAGTTGTCATGTCACCTTGCGGTGACAGTCGATTTGCCGCGACGACCACGTTACGACTGGGTTGAGTGGTCCTTCGGCAAACTGCCTTTCTTCACTCGATCCTTCATCTCGTATTTGGAGGGGCACTTGGCCTGCAACTGGGTAGCTTCGAAGGAGCCAGTGGCATGGAAGGTTCCATCGACGACGACTTCACTCCCGTCTTTGAAGGTGTCGGGGACGATGCCTTTGTAGAGTACGGGGTAGGTCACATGTCCTTGATCGTCCTGAATCACGAATCGCACTTCGAGGTCTTTGCTGTTCTTCTCGATGGACCCGGTTCTCACTTTTCCTCGCATGCGCACCTGTTTCCCTTCGAGGTTGGCGGACTCTGCGGCAATTTCCTTCACCTCAAAGTAACGCATGGAACTGGATTTGGTTCCATCGTAGACCAACCAACCCAGCAGGACAACGATCACGCTCACTCCAAGGGTAACTTGAAGCTGCTTCTTGCTCTTCATCAAACCACTCCAATGGCACTGGACGTGACTACACGGCGGTCAGTATAGCCGAACAAAAACCGCTGTGTCAACGCGACCAACCAGTACCTGAAACTCTCCTCCGAAAATAGATGCTTTGAACCGCGAAGACGCAAAGCACGCGAAGGGTTCTTCTTAGCGGCCTTGGCGGCTTCGCGGTTCGATTTTCATCCCGC
>JACQGJ010000322.1 GCA_016199605.1 Armatimonadota bacterium
ACCTGCAAGCTGGGAGAGGTGAGGATGCAGTTCTCTTCTGAACCGAAGGGCCCCGACCCGATCGATGCCCTTATCGACCGCGTGGCGGAGGCGGTGGTTCGTAAGATCGAGGAACAGCAGAAGATCGACGCCATCGCCCAGGCCGTGCTGGAACGCCTGGAGGCGTCGGTCAAGCGCACAGCGCAAAGCGCCGGGCGGAAGACGGCGCGCCCCACTCCTCCCAAACCCATTTCTCAGAAACCCAAACCGAAAACCCCTCCCACGGTTGCATCAAACCGTGGGGGTAACACGAAGGGCGGAACACAATCTCGGCAGACCGTTACACAACCCAGGTCAAGGAAGACCTGACACCTGAACACTTGTTACCTGACACTTGGCACCTGACACGTGACACCCATCGAGCATCAAATCAAAAATCGCAAATCGCAAATCAAAAATCTGAAAGAGGGGAGGTGAATCAGATGGCAACAAGGAAAAGTCAGAAAACGCCCGCAAAAGCGACGTCCACAAGCACGTCGCGCGAGCCGGAGCGTCGTCGTTTCCTGCGCCAGTCCGCGGAAGTCGCCGCGCTCTCACTGTTCGGCGTGATGGGGCTGGATGCAGTCGTTCAGCGCGTCGCACAGCGTATGGAGACCATGCGGGGCATGGATGGCATGGCCGACCGGATCATTGGTCGCGCCTACGCCAGCGACGGGACAGTGACGGTGGATGACACCGACAACATCCTGCGCGCGTCGGTGCTCGATGACGACTCATGCCCCTGTTCGTAAGTGATGACCGAGGTCGCCGCGCTCTCGCTGTTCGGCCAGATGGGACTGGACGCGGTCGTGCAGGGCGTCGCTCAGCGTATAAGACGATGCGCGAGAATGATGGCATGACAGACCGGATCATCAGCCGCGCCTACGCCAGGGATGGAATGGTGAGGGAAGACTGAAGGGAAGCTGTATGAGGCCTTTCATGGCGATTCGTGTCCGACGTCCTAACGTCTCAGTTACATGCATTCGATGGTTATCAAGCTCTTCCACTTATGAGAAGAGTCCTGAAAGTGAGAGGTTTCCTTGTCACGATAACGTCAGACAACCGCGGTGGGAGTTGTCAATGGCTCCGTGAAACTTTACAGAAATGGAGGAATTTGCGATGCGTAAGAAACTGTTGTTCATAATGAGTGTAGGGGGAGTGATCTGGTTGTCACTCCTAACCAAACGTGTTGAGGCGATTACGCAATGTAATTGTTCAGACGGGAACGGTTACTGCAACTTTTGCGCGCATACCGTGTGTCCCAGCAAAACGGGAGGTTGCGAATGTGCGACGCAGTGCGGGGAAACTAACTGTGTGGTATCGTTCGTGAGTGGAACGGACCAATGTCAAACCGCCGGTGGGGGCCTGAGGGACACAGACTACAAGTGGACCCAATTGACGGGGACGGCTTGTCACTGTAATCCACCGCCGTGCTTTCGAAACTGCAGGTGGCGATATCAAGGAGATCCGACATTTACGATGTGTGACTGTGGGAACTGCGGGTAACCCGGGTTAACCCGGGCAGTACGCGTAAACAAGCCGCCACGAATGCGATTGCTTGGTCCACAGAGATCGACTCAAAGGAAACGTATCTCCCTCGTTGTTTGTGCGGTGGGGCTCGCGTGATAAGAGGAGGGCTTTGAATGGTCTCACATATAAGCCTATGGTGCTATCTATGGCTATCCATTTGGACGTTGGTTACGAGTCTTTGTCCATTTCTCCACTTGGGCTCCCTCCTTGGTGACGAGCTGGATCAGTCATTGGTCAAACCGAGCATTGCGGAACGCTTTGACGGACTGAACCTGACGGTAGATGCAGGTAGTTGGCTCGACACTGTGGATCAGCTATCGAGGGAGCTGCATGCTCCCATTGTTGCTTTTCCTGCGAAAAGATGGCAACCATGTGAGTTAACTGGAACTCCGGATGAGGTATTTAGGAATGTAGCTCTCCGCTGCAACGGATTCTGGTTGGAGGTTGGAGATGTTCTTTGCCTTGCCGAGGCGCTCGATACGCCAGTTATAGCAGAGAACGAAGTGTCTAACTTCAGCGGGGCTTCTTTCTCACCTTTGGAGAGTCTGGTTTATTCGTTCAACCAATCACAGTGGGCACTCTTTAGCCAAGGAGAAGTATTGCCGTGTAATATCTTTGATTTCTCCCAAGTCGCGTTAGTTCAAGACATAGCTAAGACAATCCCTGGACTCGACGCTGGGCAGTTCGTCGCAGAGGGACGTGTAGGAGTTCACCTATCAGCAGGCACTTGGCTTCTCTCGCGGGGCGAGGATGTGGGGTCCGGCCTTCGGCCTCACAAAGACTGGCAAGTGGGAGCATTCTGGCAAGCGGCAGATTCCCTTCGGAGTCGCAATGTCCAGCGCTTAAGGAAAAATGCACGCAAATTCCTCCGCGAACGCGAAGTAGTTATAGAGAAGACAAGCCATATTTCGATGTCTTCCTTCCCTCAAATGACTGAATCATCAATTCGAGACCGCACCCTCGTTAGTTCCGCACAGCTCAAGGACCTTGAGGGAATTGTTAGCGCAGGAAAATGGGATAGTTCCATCCTCTTTGCTTCTTTGGAGGCTGCTTTGCACTTAGAATTGCGAGAGATCGGTAACATACTGTTCCTTGGTCCTGTTAAGGGTTCTACTTACTTACGTGCGCATTGGGTTCCTGCTGTTTCAATGCGCTGTGAAAGCGACTGGCAAAAAATGAGACAGGCAATGCAATGGTTAGCCGGAAATCCCAGGAATAACCTTGAGCCTTTCACCTACCAGGACATAGAGAGTCCTCGGTTGAGGGATTGGGATTCCCTTTCAGAGCAACAGAAGACCTTTGTCATCAGCCAGGGAGGTATTCCCAGGAATCTCGGTGTAGGCAAGGCAGCGGGGAAGTCGTATATGAGTGAACGCAGGGCAGAGTTCGAGAAACATGCGCGAGAAATCGAGTGTCTCGTCTTCCCATATATTCAATGTGAGTTCTGGATTACCGGACGTGAAAGGCCCATTTTAAGAGGATTCAGCCCTCAGTTACACTATGCTTGGTTGAGGTGGCGTACTCGAATGCAGGGGGGACAGTGACCACAAGCCGCGCGGGACCTCTCGAATAGGCTTCTTAGTTGTGGAGGGATTCGTCTTGCATGAACACGCGCACTACGATCTGTGTTTGCGAATGCGCAGCCCAACCAGATCAAGGTGGCTGTTCGTACTGTTCAATACGCATCGATGCCGGTTAACATGATGTCAGGATCGTAACCTTCAAGTCTCTTTGAGCAATCGGTAGGGATCGCCTTTGCTGACATGTACCCAGGTGGTTCCCTTCTCGTATCGGGATAAGCGGAGACATGCAAAAGATGTCGAGACGAATTCTTCTTTCGATTCAGACTACGATGGTGATTCTCGTTTTAGGCGGAGGGTTTGTCTTCACAGATGGTACGAGACCTGTCCTCATTGCAATGGGGCCCAGCGTGCAGCCAGTGCTTATGATACTGTTCACTTGCGATACTCGGGGTGCTCTTCAAACTTGTGGCTGCTCTTCGGGTCAGTTTGGAGGGTTGGCGAGGCAGGCAACACCAATTGACGCAGAGAGGAAGAAGGCGGGAGCGACACTGGTGGTCGATGGTGGGAACCTGGCGGGAGACCCAGAGCGTGCCCTTGTGGTAGTGAAGTCTCTGAAAGCCGTCGGCTATGATGCTGTTGTCCCGACCGAGGGTGATGAGCAATTGGGGGCGGGCTTTCTCGCACAGGCAAACCAACTTGGCATCGCGCTGGTCGGATCGATGCCCGAGTGCAAGCGAATGCTGGCGAAAGAAGTGGCCGGTCGGAGGGTAGCCGTCGGCAGCCTCCTCGGAAACAATGAGGCTGCATTGAACTCTCTCAACATGGGGGTCAAGCAGGCTCTTGAGGAGCGAGTGCAGTTGCTTGTTGTAAGCAGCGATTGCGGCGCGGCAGTGGACACGCGGGTTGCCCGATCGCTGGAAGTGAAAGAGATGGATGTGATCATTTTCTCGCGCGGTCTCGCCGAACCCTCAACGATAAACAGGGTTCACCTTGTCCCGACTCCACAAGGAGGTAAAGCCGTGTGTCGGGTAGGCGTCTCATGGGAAAGAGCCAAGGTCGAGATACGGACCACCTACCTCCCCGTCACTCAGGAGCTGCAGGAGGACCGTCGGGTCACCCCGATCATCGCTAAGTACTATGCCGAAGAGACGAGTCGTGCGATCGTAAATGGCCACATGCGTCCCGCTGAACAACTGACGCAGCCCTACGCCGATCGCGACCAGTGCGTGGACTGCCACCAGACGACGGTAGAGAGTGTCTCGCAGCACCGGCACTCAGAGGCAACGGAGACACTCAAGAGTAAGGAGCGCCTCGTCCCCGAATGCTTGACTTGTCACTCGGAGTTATATCGTCGCACGAAGCGATGGCATCCTGATGATCCTATTGCGTGGAGCGGTGTCGAGTGCGCGACCTGCCACGGGGATGGCATTCTCCATTCTCAGATCGGCACGAAGGAGAGCACCACACGGAAGGTTCCGGAGTCGCTGTGCCGGAGTTGTCATACGCCGGAGCAGGATCCCAAGTTCGACTATGTGAAGAGGCTGGAGGGGATAAGGCATTGGAAGTGAGGGCATTTGCGATTTTGGATTTTCGATTTGCGATTGTATGGGTTCCTTCACGACGGACTAATGACAACTTGCGAGTGAGATTCAAAAGGTGAACAGAAACGGCCCAGAACTGATTCGCGCGGCCCAGGAGGTGTTTCGCGACAGCCTGGTGTCGGTGGTGATGCCGACGTACAACCAGGCGGAGTTCCTCCCGGAGGCCTTGGCAAGCGTGCTGAACCAGACGCACCGGAACCTGCAGGTCATCGTCGTAGACGACGGCTCAACGGATGAGACCCCCGCCTTCCTCAGAACCATCATCGATCCCCGCGTCGAAGTTATCCGCCACCGGAAGAACCGCGGTCTTCCTGCTACCCTGAACACCGGCTTCGCACAAATCCGCGGCCGTTTTGCCACTTGGACCAGTTCTGACAACCTGATGCGTCCCCACTGCATCGCGACCCTGTACGAGACCCTGCGTGCCAATCCCCGGGCGGGACTGGCGCACGCGAATTACAGCTACTTGGGAGCGAGAGAACGGCTGGGAGACACTTCGGGGGTCTCCTTTGACACGATGTATTACCTCGGCCGTCCAGTGCCGGGTCCCGCCTTTCTCTTGCACACGTCCATCCTCACACACCTCGCGGATCGGGCCTTCGATGAATCCCTCATGGGCATTGAGGACACCGCTTGGAAGCTGGAACTTGCCCGCATCACTCCCTTCGTTCATGCTCCGGAAGTCCTGTACGAATATCGCGTTTACCGAGGACAGCTCACACCTCCGGTCGAGCCGGACGAAGGTTACCGTCCGCTCCTCCACGAGATGCAGGACCGGTTTGATCAGCGCCACCGACCCCCCTGGCGCATGGACGAGGCCCTTAGGCAGCGAGACTCACTTCGAGTCCTTTACGTTTTCCCGCACTGCTGCCACGGGGGCGTTGAGGCTGTGGTGCTAAATCGGGTCCGCGGACTTCAAGACCTTGGTGTTGAGTGCGAATTCTGTGTGGCCTGTGACATTGGTGGCTCACGCATCTTCGAGGGAGTCTGCCCTTGCCATGTATTGGGTACGGACGCCGAGGTTGCCTTCGGAAAACTCTCGAAGCTTGTGCGTGGCGGGAAGTATGACGTAATCGCACTCATCCACTACCCCGAGGCTCTCCGCGCTCTTGCTGATGCAGGGTTTCGCGGTACCATTCTGTACGAGTGCCATGGCAGTATCGAGCGCACGAACTTCCCCGGCCTTCAGTTGTGCGACGCGCTCCTAACGATCACACGAACGCTCAAGAAGGCCTTCAAGTCACTTGGTGCTCGCGTACCAGTTCGAGTAGTGCCAAATGCGGTGGACGTGCAGCAGTACGCGAACACGACTAAGGCGTTTCCCCAAGCAAGCCAGTTCGGTGCGATTGGTGCGCGGGTCCGGGAGGACCGTGTGCTCGCATGGGCAGGGAGGCTTGCGCCGGAGAAGAATTATCCACTGCTGCTCGACGTCTACGCGGAACTGGCGGGGAGGAACCGAAATCTTGCCCTCTGGTTCGCTGGAGGCGGCGAGAGCGAGGCGGGCCCGGAGGAACTGCAGCACCGAGTCGGTGATCTGGGGCTTGCAGACCGTTTTCGCTGGTTCCCTATCGTGGAGCCTGACCACATGCCGCGGTTCTACAGGGGGGTCGCGAACTCGCGTGGCCTGTTCATACTACCCTCAAAGGAAGAGGCACTCGGTATGGTGCTTCTCGAGGCGATGGCATCGGGTGTCCCTGTGATTGCTTCTCGGGTGGGAGGGGTCCCCGAAGTCGTCGAACATGGGAGGACCGGATTGCTGGTGCGGCCTGGAAGCCGAGCCGCTCTCCGACAAGCAATCGAACGCCTACTCAGAGATGACGCCTTGTACGATCGCCTTGCCAAGAATGGAGCGATGGAGGTTGCCCGACGCTTCAACCTGCCAGAGCACGTCGCGGAGCTAAACCGCCTGTACCGGTCTCTCATTACAGCGCCGGTTGAGGATGTGGTTGTTGTCGTGTCGGGGGTGGATTGGGAGGACACGGGAGGAGGTCAACGACCTCGGAAGTTGGCGGAGGCTTTTGCCGCCATGGGAAAGTCCGTCATCTTCATCAGCCTGAAGGGGAAAACTTACGGGGATTACGGGCACACGAAGGTCTTCGCCCTCTCCTGCCTTCTGGATTTGCCGAATCCTTGCGCTCACGAACTGCCTCGAGATCTCTCGTGGTGGGCGCGCCGTTATGTCGAGGTTGCCCTTCGCCGGTGCCATCCAGTCCTTGTTGTGAACTGCGCTTACACTCGTCTGTCGCAAGTGGTCACGGAGACGATCCGGGATCTCGGGGCCAGAGTCGTGTATGACTGCATTGACCTCTGGCCCGAGTTTGCCAGGATGGACCTGAGACATGGAGTAGATATCGGGTACGACGAAGAGACTGAGCGGGAGGTCGCGAGCCAGGCTGACCTCGTCACGGTCTCGGCACGAAGCCTTCGGACGCACCTGCGAAAGCTTTGCGGCAAACGCCTCCCTGTTCTCTATCTCCCGAATGCTCTGGACTTTGCCTATGCCGAAAGGACGAGGGCTGAAAGACCTCTCGGCCTCCCAAAGGCGGACAGGGTCTTCGGCTTCGTGGGCTCTCTTTGGGGCGAATGGCTGGACTGGGACCTCGTGAGCCAGTTGGCGCAGCTTCGCCCACGATGGCAGTTCGTGTTTGTTGGACCTCGCGCTACTGCCGTCGATGCCCGGTTCGCCAGAACCAAGAACGTTCTGCTCATAGGCGAGAAGCCCCACACAACCCTTCACAGATATGTGGATCACTTCGACGCGGGCCTCATTCCCTACCGCCTTACCACTCACACCCGGGCGGTCAGCCCCATCAAGGTTTTCGACTACCTCGGTCGGAGCAAGCCTGTGGTCGCCTCTCGGCTGCCTGAGCTCCGTGGGTACCCCGCTGTTACCTGTGCTTCGGGGGTGGATGAATGGCTCGAAGCCCTGGAAAAGGTGGGTCCGCGCTGGGTGCCGCCGGAAGACCTCCAGGCTTTTCTCTCCCGGAACACGTGGGAGCGGCGCGCTGAGGCGATCTGGACGGGAGCGATGAAGTGAGGCGTCAACTTGCAGAGAGAGCGACAGGGACGGTGCAACTTGACAGTTAGAGTTCCTCTTCCAAGGCAGGTGATGTTTCATGACGATCAAGGGCAACTCCTCGGTCGCAAAACGAGTCAACCCATTTGCGAGGGTAGCGTTGCCGCTCATGCCATTCGGGTGGCTGGCGACTTCACTTGGAGAGGAGGTAGGAAACCCTGTGCGAATCACCCGCGATCTTAAGGCCGCGACCATGCCTTGCTGGTCACCGAAGGGAAGCGATGTCGCCTTTGTACTGGACAAAGAGGGGAAGTCGGACATCTGGGTAGTGAGCTCCAAAGGCGATACGGAACCTGCTCGCCTGACGGCAAGCCAGGGACAGAACCGGTTCCCGTCATGGTCTCCGGACGGAAGTAGAATCGTCTTCGAGAAAGAGCTTGGCGACGGCGAGTTCCGCCTTTTCCTGATCGACTTGGCAACCAAGAATGAGAAGGAAACGCCACTCCCGGACATCTCCCATGCGCGGTGTCCACGGTTCTCACCCGATGGGAAGCGAGTCTCCTGTCACTTCACAGCCCCCGGCAGCCCGTTCTTCATCGGCATCGCCGACCTGGCTGATCCGGATGAATTCTTTGTTGCGCCTTTCTCGGTGGCAGCCGGCACAATTTGCTGCTATGCCAACTGGTCTCCAGACGGCGAGCACCTCGTTTTTTCAATGGGACCCGAGGAGGGCAAGTGCGACCTTTTCAGGGCAGCTCCCGCGTCCTCCGATAGGCCCGTTTGCCTTGTGAAAGGTCCTGGTTTGGACTACTGGGCCAGTTATTCCCCGGACGGGAATCGACTTCTGTACAGTTCCTGGCCGCTATTCCCGGCGCAGATAAACGCACAGATCAAGATGGCATTCCTGAACAAAGAAGGCGTCGTGGAAGAAACCGTCACCGTCGTCAAGGGCGGCTTTTATCCTGCCTGGTCTCCCGATGGAAAACGCATCGCCTACGCGAAAGATGGGGATATCTGGGTCGTGGAGGCCCCGGAGAGACCGGTAGACAAGTGATAGGAGGCACGGAGCATGGGGTAGCAGAACCCGGAGCCTACTGGCGGGGAGGAGGGCTCCACTGGCAGATACCCGGAGCCTACTGGCGAGGAGGAGCAGCCCACTGGCAGATACCCGAAGCTTACTGGCGAGGAGGAGTGCTCCACTGGCAGATGCCCGAAGCCTACTGGCGAGGAGGAGTGGCTCACTGGCGGATGCCCGGGGTCCAATGGCGGATACCCGGAGCCTACTGGCGGGGAGGAGTGCGCTACTGGCGGATACCCGGAGCCTACTGGTGGGGAGGAGTGCTCCACCGGCGGCTCCAGGAGTCTCCTCACTGACGTTTTCGGGTAGAAAGACGGTAGGAAAAGTCCTTTTTGGCACGCATGGAGCCGATTACTGAACACTGGTCACTGATGACGATTTTCAAGGAGGGATTACGATGGTATTGACAGCAGGATTTGTGAAAGCCCGTTTACGGGCGACGGAGGCGTTCCAGCGTCTCATGGCGGCGGCTTGGGTGTGGGCGGAGAAGACGGTCGCTCAGTGGGCGACGGACGTGACCACCTACGACGCCAAAGAATTGGCGGTGACCGATGCGGCTCAGGACCTGTTGAAGCAGCGGGGCAAGGCCGACGCCCGGCTGGTGAAGCTGCACGATCAGACGGTTCTGTGTCTGGGGATGGCGCGGGCGAAATACCGGCGCAACCCGGAGATTTTAGGCTGGCTGAAGCACCTGGACTCTGAATCCACCGGCCGGCAGGATACCTTGAATGACGCTACGGCGTGGTTAGCCGCCTGGAAAAAGCTGCCGCAGGCCGACCAGGCCACCGTCTGCACCACCACGATTGCCGATTTCACCGCACTGCTCACCGAGGCGGAGACCGAGTTCAAGGCGCTGAAGGACGTGGAAACCCTCTCCCGCAAAGCGCGCAGCGAGTTTGCGCACTTCGTCGGCGAGATGTGGCAGGACTGCGTGGAATGGTACATGGTGGCCCTGCTGGTCTTCCCGGAGGAGACGCCGGAAGGCGTGAACCTGCGCGCGACCATTCCCACCGCAACTACGGAGGTTGCCTCCACCGATGACAGCGGGTCCACCACCGTGCCGCCAATCCCCGGCGACGACGCGCCCTCGGGTGTAACACCGAGGTAGGAGTTTGTTGGTTCCGGCTGTGCCGGGTTAGGAGGAACTATGAGAGCATCGTTCAGAAGCCTCAGCACCGCCGCGGGTATCGCGCTCTGCCTGTGGCCCATTTGCACTTGGGCCCAACCCGCGACAACTGCCACAACCCAATTGGGTCTCTGGGTAGATGGGACGCAGGCTCCGGTAGCGGTGGGAGAGGAGTCGCCGTTTCTGAAAGGGCTGGGAGAGGCGGGGGCGAAGGTGCAACGGATCATCGTCACCGTCTTCGCCAATGGCGAGACGGTTTTCCCCATCAAGTCGGAGGTGTTCAGGCAGAACCTTCTCTACCGAACGGGGAAAGACCCGTTTGCCGCTTTCCTCCGCAAGGCGGACGAGATGGGAATCGAGGTCTATGCCGCCTTCGAGTTGCTGCAATGGGTGCGGCCCGGGTCTGCCTCGCAGAAGGATGTCTTCGCTCGTCACCCCGAACTCCAGGAGCTTAACGCACAGTTCGGGTGCAAAGGCGTGGAAGAGGGGAAGTTCGCCAGTCCCTTCAACACCGACGTCCGCACAAGCCTCCTGCAGTTGGTCGAGAGCTTCGCGCGACGTTATCCTTCCATTACGGGCATTGTTCTGAGTTGCCGGTTGAGTTACGGTGAGGTGCTCGGTTACGGCGAGGCAGCAAGAGTCGCGTACATCCGGCAGAAACAGATCGACCCCATCGACCTGATCCTCGGCACCGGTGAGGAGGAGATGGAATCGCTGGTCCGGGAGTGGTATCTCTATAAGCGGGACCAGATCAGCCGACTTGTCGGTGAGATCGGAAGCGCCTACAAAGGCATCAACCCGAAAGGGAAAGTCCTCGCCGTCGGCTCTGCGAACTTCTACCGCCAGAAACTTGGCCTCCGCAACCTCACCTGCCAGGACTGGCTGCACTGGATGGAGCAGGGATACCTTGACGAAATGCTGCTCGAGGAAACCTGGAGCGATGCGAAGAACGACAAGCTGTGGAAAGCCTCCCATGCCCTCGTGCGCAAGGCGAGCAAGCAGGCACCGCTGACTCCCGTTCTACGACCTGAATCCGACCTCGCTGCGGAGATGAAAGCTCTGGCGGAGCAGAGCAAACCTGATCGGGTCGTCCTCATGACTTCCTCCAAGTCCGACCTCCCCACTCTGATCGAAAGCGCCGAGAAAGCCGTACCTGTTCTCGCGGGCCAAACGAACCCGTAGCTGAATTCAGGAGCTGAATTCAGGAGCTGACTTCAGCAGAGGTCTGGTTCCTGGAGGTTCTTCCGCTCCACGCGAGACATAAGGTCACTGCGGATGAGTAGGTCGGCAATCCGGACAGCATGTCCGCGGCTGTTCGGCGATTGTTGCTCACCCCTCAACAACGGCCTCCTGAAAACTCCCGTCGGGCCCCACGCGAACGCCGACACCATGACCCCAGAAGAGCTCACCGTCTCCAAAGTGAATCTCTGCGTATCCCGTCTCATGGACTTCGATGCTGTCCGGCGTGAGACGACGCACGAATTCCTCGCCAGAGATGGTATTCCCGTCCGACCATTCGGCATTATGGACGTCGAGTAGCTCTTCCGCCGCGTATCGGCGACAGTCCGCTTCGCGGTGCCGGAGGCGCTCGATCGTGCGACGCGCGTCCGCCGTGATCGCCCGATCAGAGGTCTTGCCCTCCCGAGCGAGGATGTAGAGATGAAACGGAGCCTCCGAGGAGAGGCGGAGGGATCCTTCCCACCAGTCGAGTCCGTCGTTCCACGTCAGGGCTCCGAGGTCGCGGTCGTTCATTGAATCGCTCCTTCGCTCAAGAATCTCTTCTGTACTGCAGATCTCACCGCGCGGCAGTCTACTCTCGCCTGCGCTGTGCGTCAACCGCTTCCTGCCTCGGCTTCCTGCCTCACCTTTCATCACAGTTGACTTCTCCCCGCTTCCCCCTTATCATGCTCCTGCATTCTTGAAGGGGTCGGTGACTGGAGTGTGGCGAAGGACGAGCGTCTGTGTGAGCGCATTACAGGGGGAACAGCGATGAAGTATACGCCTTTGGCTAATCTGGTGGTAGCGATGTGTCTGGTCCTGGGAGCTACCGGGACGTGCCGGGCGGGTAAGAAGCTGATCCAATACGCTTCCTCATCACCCAACCCCGTCTTCGCCCGCGAGCATTATCAGGAAATGGATAAGATGCCGCTGGACGGCACCTGCTTCCTGCTCGGGCGCGGCGCCGACCGTCCGCACGCCGGCAGACCGTGGGACAATTTAAGCTGGGGCTGCTGGGGTCACCGGTATTTCAAGTGGGAGGACGTGCAACACCATGTGGAGGACCTGAAGGCCGCGAAGTTCAAGCGGCTGGTAAACAACTTCATCATCATGACGGTCGTCCCCGGCGACGTGGACTGGTTCGATGATTTCGGTCCGGTGGTGAGCAACTACAGGCTGGCGGCGCGAATCGCCAGACAAGTCCCGAACTGCAAGGGACTTCTGCTGGACACGGAAGCTTACGGGACGGAGGAGTACTCCAGCATGTGGGACTACGACAGCAACTATGGGCGACAACGATACTCGGATACCTACACCTACGACCAGTACGCCGCCCAGGCCCGGCTGCGGGGACGGGAGATCATGCAGGCGATGCAGGAAGAATACCCCGGCCTTACGGTTTTCATTACCCACAGCTACACACTGGTTTGGCTTAACTGGATGCGAGACCCCAGCCGGGTCAAGGAACCTGCCTGGTGCTACACGCTGTTGACCCCGTTTCTCGACGGCCTGCATGACGCGGACAAACCGGATGTGAAGATTGTCGATGGTCGCGAGATAGCCTACAGGTACAAGACACGAGCCGAATTCCAGCAGGCATACAAAGAAGGAGCGGAGGAAGTGCTTGCGATGGTCGGTAGCCCCCAAGCCTACAAGCGAGTCAGGAGTCTCGGCTTTGGCCTGTATCTGGAGTCACCGGTTATCCCCGGAGCGTATGGCTCGTGGAGGCCCGAAGATCCGTCGACCTGGTGGTTCACCCCCGCGGAGTGGGAGCAGGCCCTGCGCTATGCGCTGGAGATATCTGACGAGTACGTGTGGATCTACACCCAGAAAACCGGTTGGTGGGGAGAGTGGCGCAATGTCATGCCAAAGGACTACTATGACGCCACTGTCCGCGCTTACGAGTCGAAAGGAGAGAAGTGATGCAACGAGCGAACGCGAAAGCGGCGATACTCTTACTTGCATTGGCCGGCTCGCTGGGTGCTTGCGGCGGATTGCTGCAAGCCGCGCCCGTGGCGATCCCCGAGGGTTGGCTGGTTTCCCCCGCGAACACCAAATCTGCCAGCGATCCTGGTTACTGCATTAGACATGAGAAGACCGGACTGGAACTGGTTTACGTTCCTGCGGCCACCTACTTGATGGGAACCACCGAAGCTGAAGGTCAGCGCGCCGTGAAGGAGCTTGGAGCCTACGCCGAGAGGATGATCGTCGAGCAGCCGGCGCATGAGGTCGTGCTGAGCGCCTACTGGATCGGGCGAACGGAGGTGACCGCGGGCCAGTGGCGGCAGGTGATGGGCACGATGCCGCCGCCGGACGACACGAAACGCGACCGCAACAACATGGGCGACGACTACCCCATCACCTGGATGACCTGGGACGAAG
>JACQGJ010000326.1 GCA_016199605.1 Armatimonadota bacterium
AATACATGAAAGTCCAACTCTCCATCATCGGCGAGGGTTTCGTGGCGAACATCGACCATAGCCCCACCATTCAAATGCCTTACAAGACGCTCTACGAGTCCGCCGTGATGCAGGCGCACCGGAAAATGGCGGAGTGGGCAAACCCACCGGGCTTGCCGTCCTTAACCGAGTCGTACACGAACAGTGAGCCAGGCCCATTGGAGGAAGCTGCGTGGGGATACAATACCATCAACCTCTCGCGCAAAGTAATCTATGTCCACCTGCTTGCCAATCCGTACGGGAAGTCCGGCAAGCCGGCCGCCCCCACCCTCACCGTTGGGCCGGTTGCACGAAAAGTGGTTCGTGTTATATGGATGAACCGAGGAACGGCGCTTCGCTTCCAGCAGGAAGGCGACCGTTTGACCCTTCATCTCACCGGAGTCGTTGCCGATCCTATCGATACCCTCCTCAAGATCCAACTCGACGGTCCTCTTCCGAGGACAGGGAGGGATCCGTCCCGGAAGACCCAACCCCTTCCTCCGGGAAACCTCGCCACTCACAAGCCGGCCCGGCTCTTGAGTTTGGACGGTTCGCATACTCTCATCGCCAGCGGTTTCGCGTTCGCCCGGTACGGTGTGGATGGCAAAGCCGAGACGCATGCGCAAGGGGCTTACGAATGGGCCTGGACGTACGAGGTGGACCTCCTGAGCCTTCACCCCCTGCGACGGGTTGTGATCCACTTCGCCAAGGGCGGCTACGCCACGGAATACAACGTCCTCCTCTCAGAAGAAGGAAAGACATGGAAAGAGGTGGCGCATGTTGACGGTTGCACCGGCGGCACGCGGGAGCATCGGTTCGATCTCGTCCGCGCGCGCTTCATCCGTATACAGGCGGTCAAGCCCGATGGTCCCAATCAGGTAGGGGCACAGATGGGGATCGCCGAGCTGGAGGTCTACGAGTAGGACCGCGGAGGAGGGAATCCATCCGCGCCGGGAATGCGGATCACTCCACCGCCAGTCGCACCCACACAAGAATCGTCTAACAGTTGACCCAAGAGGGCGCAAGGATTACAATGCCGCCCGTGAGGTCAATCACAGGGAAATCAAAAAGACCGGGGGTTCGCCATTGAAGATTACTGAAATCAAAACCTACCTCGTCCATCCCGACCATCGTAACCTGGTTTTCGTGAAGGTCTGTACCGACCAGGGGATTGAGGGGATTGGCGAGGCGTATTCGTGCGGCCCGGACGACGCCACGGTCTGCGTCATCAACGATTTCGCTCGCTGGCTGGTCGGACGGGACCCGATGGACCGGGAAGGGCTTTGGGCCCTCATGTACACGGGCACTCGCTTTCCCGGCGGTAATGTAACAAACGCCGCTATCAGCGGCATCGACATGGCGCTTTGGGACATCGCGGGGAAAGCTCTCGGAGCGCCGTGCTATCAGCTTTTGGGAGGCAAGTGCAGAGACAAGATCCGAGTTTACCAGGGAGCAGGCGCCCCGGAAGAGGCGAAGGCGAAGATCGAGAAACACGGCTATACAGCCTTGAAGATGGGACCGCATCCCGGCAACAGCGAGAAGATGCCATGGAATGCCGTCGTGCGGGAAGCGGCAGCGAAAATGCGATCCCTGCGCGAAGCCGTTGGACCAGACGTGGACATCGGAGTTGACCCTCACGCCAAGATCTTTGAGCCGGTCTGCGCTTTGCAGATGGCGGAAGCCCTCGCACCTTTTCACCCGATGTTCTTCGAAGAGCCTCTGAGGCCGGAGAACATTGACGCTCTGGGCGAGTTCAAGAAACGCTGCCCGATTCCGGTCGCCACCGGAGAAATGCTCTACACGAAGTTCGAGTTCCGTGACGTACTCGTCCGCTCCGCCGCTGATATCCTCCAACCGGACATCTGCCTTTGCGGCGGGGTCGTGGAGTTTAAGAAGATCGCGAGCATGGCGGAAGCCTTCTACGTGACCATTGCGCCTCACAACCCGATGGGTCCCGTTGCCACCGCCGTTAATGTTCACGTCTGCGCGACGGTCCCCAACTTCCTCATCCTTGAGTATATCCCCGACGACGCGCCGCCGCGGAGCGAATTGGTGAAGGAGCCGTTGCAGGTTGAGGACGGTTATCTCCGCGTACCTGACAAGCCAGGTTGGGGAATCGAGTTGAACGAAGAAGCCTTCGAGAAATACCCTTACGAGCCTTGGCACCGGGGATTCCCGTGGCGGGAGGATGGAAGTCTTGGGTTCATATAGAGGTTTGCCGATCGCGACGGAGAAAATATCATTCGACCAGTCCATGAACGAGGAGGAGCTTACGTGGGAAGACCAATCACTTTAGTCACGGGTCAGTGGGCGGACATGCCGCTCGAAGTGCTGGCGGAGAAAGCAAGCGGGTGGGGCTACGATGGTTTGGAGTTGTGTTGTTGGGGCGATCACTTTGACGTTCACAAAGCGGCGGAGAGCAAGGAGTATTGCCAGGGGCGGCACGATCTGCTGGCGAAGCACAGCCTGAAAGTCTGGTCCCTCAGCAACCACCTCGCCGGTCAACTGGTGCTCGACCCGAACGATCATCGCACGGACGACTGGGCGCCGAAGGCGTGCCGGGGGAAACCGGAGAAGAAACGCGAGTGGGCGATCGAGGAGATGAAGCTGACGGCGTTGGCTGCGAAGAACATGGGGTTGAAGGTCGTGAACGGCTTCACGGGCTCGTCCATCTGGCACTACCTCTACTCGTTCCCGCCGGTCTCTCCCGCGGAAATCGAGGCAGGATTCAAGCTACTGGCGGAGCTATGGGGCCCGATTCTTGACGTGTTCAAACAGTGCAGGGTAAGGTTTGCGCTCGAGGTCCATCCCACGGAGATTGCCTTCGACATTGTCACAGCGGAACGCGCGATCAAGGCCCTGGGTGGCCGCAAGGAATTCGGCTTTAACTTCGACCCCAGTCATCTTCACTGGCAGGGCGTCGATCCGGTCAAGTTCCTGTACGAATTCAAGGACCGCATCTACCACATGCACGTAAAGGACGCTATCGTCACTCTCGACGGGAGAAGCGGCATTCTCGCCTCGCATCTGAATTTCGGCGACCCGCGGCGAGGCTGGGACTTCCGGTCGCCTGGTCGTGGTGGCATTGACTTTGAGGAGATTATCCGTGCGCTGAACAACGTTGGCTACTCGGGTCCACTCTCCGTCGAGTGGGAGGACAGCGGGATGGACCGCGAGCACGGAGCGCAGGAGGCCTGTGAGTTTGTTCGGCAACTCGACTTCGCGCCTTCGGGGCGCGCTTTCGACGCGGCCTTCTCTGAGCCTTAGCCGAGGCAATCAGCGGTCGAAGTAATCGGGGGCGTTCTTGTGGACGTCGACCTCTTCTTTGGCTTTCCACGTTTCGACGCCCATCAGTCTGCACAGATTCTCGAGTTGCGAGAAGGTCGTGATGTTGTGGTTACGGAGTCTGTTCAGGGCCTCGTTGCCACGCTGCTGGCGCATCAACTCGGCTGCTTCTTCAACAAGCCGTCGCGGAACGTCCATCTGACTGCACCTCATCTTGGAAGGTAGGCGGAATCAGTATATCCTTTCTTGAAGGAGAATTCAACGAAGCGGACATTTCGCTGGCACCAGGGGAAACCGAATGACGACTCAAACACCCAAAACGAACGCGATTGTCATCTGCGACTACGCCCTGCAGGAGGGAGGCACCGGCAAGTGGAGCCTGATCGGGCTGTTTAGCCAGATCCATACCGCCCAATTCCCGGTGGTACACAACCAACTCTGTGTCTACCTTAACTTCACCGATGCAGAGGGCCACTACGCCTTCCGGCTGGAGTTGGTGGACCTCGACAACGAGACTTCCATCATCCGCCTTGAGGGAGAGGCTGACATTGCCGATATGCTGGCACACAGCGAAATGGTCTTCAACCTCCAGCGGATCGAGTTCCCACATCCGGGCAAGTATGAGTTCCGCTTTTGGGCGAACAACGCCATCGTCGCTCAGAAGGTGTTTAGGGTGATTCAACTGGAACCGCCAAAGCAGGAGGAGAGTTCCCAGGCCGTCTGACCTCCTCCAGGCTGAGGCAGGAATTAGAGGCGATGGCCCGCCCGCTTTTGTCGGGGAACCTTGGGCAGCGGACCTGCGTGGAATTGCCTCCAAAATTAAATCCTGGCAAGTCCTTCACAAAACTTCCTATCTTGTGTATAATTCGCCCACTCTAAGAGCTAAAGGAGGTGATTCCTGAATGATCAAAAGACTGGTCCGTGAGGAAGAGGGACAGACCCTCGTTGAGTATGGTCTCCTGGTCGCGTTGATCGCCCTTGTGGTGATCGCCATCCTGACCTTGCTCGGCACCAAAGTCCGCAACCTGTTTGTGCGAGTGAACACCAGCATCACGTCCACCACCTAAAACAGGAACAAGGGACACAATCAGTTTCCCCGGCCCGTCTGAACGGGTCGGGGTTTTTTATTTGGGGAGCGATTCCCGGCAATCCTCTGCTCGCTTTTCCCCCCAACGACCTGCCGCCACTGACTTATAGGCCGACTTTCGCCTCCGGGTCGGCATGGACTGCCAGAATCTCACCAAAGTAAACTGTATGGTAATTGCCGCCGGGGTAAGCGGACTCCAGAATCTCGGCGGGGAGATTCTCCGGGATCACTTCGTTCCTGTGAATCACCTTGCACTCGTACTGGATCGGACATTGCTCGATCACCGGAGACTTGACGTGCAGGCTCGGAGCGGCCGTCAGTTTCATTTCGGTGAACTTGTCGTGCTCTCGACCGGAAAACCTCCCGCAGAACCCTACTGCCTCGCGCAACTCCTGAGGCGGAACGTTGACCGTGAAGTCATTGGTGGCCTCGATACAGTCGAAGGTGTACCGGGAGGGGCGCACCAGCACGCAGAAGGTCGGTTTCCCCCAGATGGACCCGATCGTCCCCCACCCTATCGTCATCGCATTCGGCTTACCGACCTTGTCCACAGACACCAACAACAGACCCAGGTTGGTCATCACGTGCAGTGTCTCAGAAACGCAGGCACTATACTCGACCTCAATCATTGCCATCATCTCCACCTCTCAGGAATATGATCTCGCGTACTCCATCAGCACTCTTAAGTTCTCTTCCGGTGTGCCCGGTGCAACCTCGCATCCCGGTCCAACGATGAACTTCTTCCCAACAACCCGGTGGCACTCCTCCATGCACTTCCATACATCTTCGGGCGTGCCGTTCTTCAATACTGACACCGGATCAATGTTCCCCATCACCGTGACATCTTCCCCCATTTTCGCGCGGACCTGACTGATGTCAGTCAAACAGTCAATGTCCACCATGTCCACTCCCAATGCTCGCATGGCTTCGAGATGGTGAGTCGCGTTGCCGCAGATGTGGAGACGAGTGTAGGCGCCCATCTCGCGGATGGCTTCCACCTCGCGCCGCTCATAGGGAAGTGCGAATTCCCGGTACAGCGAGTCGTTGATGAGCGAAGCTGCCGCGTCGCCGATACCGATGATCTGCGCTCCGGCCCGAATCTGGGCCTTCGCGAAGGCGATCTCCATTTCAGTGACAAACTCGAAGAGATCAACTACAAAAGCAGGATCGTCAAGGAAGTCCAGCATCACCCGGTTGATTCCCCGCAGGTCGGAGGACTGAGCGACGGGCCCCTCGATCCATCCGAGAACGGGAACTGCGTCCCCCACCTTCTCCCTCGCGTAAGCTGCTCCCAGCACTCGGTCGTGCATCCGACCACCGCCCAGGGGATCGGGCTGCTTCAGCTTGAGCAGCGTGGACTTCTCCGCCAGCAACGCGTTCTCTTCGTCAATGGCCGGAGGTTGGTCATGAAACCACTTGACCGTCGCCCCGCAATCCGCCGCCTCCCGCGCAGGATCAGAGATGAGCTGGATGATGTCGAACCCGAAGTCCTCAACCATCCTCAGTTGAGCCTCAACCATCTTGCGATGATCTTTCGCATACTCGCCATACGGAATGCCAGCCCATCGCCCGGCGTAAGTCATCACGATCGGCTGCACTGGAAGGCAATCCACCGGCTTGTCGTGGAAAGTATTGAATGTGCGTTCCGTGGATGTCATGGTGTAGTCCTTCCCGGTGGATGCAAGGTGACAGTGGAGCAGGATCGCCTCAACATCGGATCGGATACTTCCCGTGCTCCCGACACGCCTCATAAAACGTCAACACATTCTCCAGCGGCGTCGCCGGAACGATCTCACTGCTCGAACCGATGAAGTGTCCGCCACCCGGAGCGGCGGAGCGGAGACAATCCTTCACCGCATTGATGACGTCCTCTCGTGAACCCAGGGGCAGCACCTGTGAACAGTCCACGTTCCCCACCAGGATCAGGTTCTTCCCGTACCGCTTTCTAAGGTAGCCGATATCCATCCCCGCGATGGGTTCGATGGGATTCAGTCCGGCGATGCCGACCTCAACCAGATCGTCCACGATGTCAGTGATGTCGCCGTCGCTGTGAAAGATGACCTTGATCCCCGCAGCATTGAGCGGCGCACACATTCTCCCGACGTACTTGACGAGGCTCTCCTTCAGGAACTTCGGGCTGAACATCAGCTTGTCCTTGTAGGCCACGTCGTCACCGACGAAGAAGAGCGGAGCCAGTTTGGCGTTGGCTGCGGCCTCGGCAAATCGAACGCAGTTTTCGTTGATCGCCTCCATAATGCGCCAGAGGTGGTCCGGCTCATCGTAGATCGCCAGTGAAAACATCTGCACGCCCATGAGAGAATGGCTCGCATGGAACCCGCAACCATATCCGGGGACATACATCGTGTGCGGAGCAAATTGCTCCTGCGTCGCCGCGATGCCTTCCACCCATCCCTGGAGGTCTTCGTCCTTGACGGTGGTGACCTGGTGCTGTCGCAACTCCTCATAAGAGTTGATCCACCTCCGGCTGACCCACCGCGACTGGCCGGAGATCGTGGTCTCGTATTCTCCATGGTCCTCCACCACTCCCTCGGTGGATTCGTCAAAAGACGAGCCGAAACCGCGGCAAAGGTCAATACCCAAACCGTGATAGACCCGAACACACCCTTGAGTCAGGTCGTCTCCCGGCTGAGCAAAGTGTTCGTAGGTCGCCCGATTGTCGAGATAATCCCAGATCGGTACCCGGTCGCCTTCCTCGTGGTGCATGGACTTCCAGATGCGATCCCAGACGACGGGATCGAGGAGGGACTTAAGAGGGCCAAAGTCGTTCATAAGTTCGGTTCCTCGTTTTCCACTTTAATCTTCTTCAGACGGTTGATGGTTGGAGGAGTGTGGACGGTCGGTCGGCTCAACAGCCATAGCCTTTTTCCAATCGTCCTCTCTCAGCCACTTGACGTGCGCATCAGCGAAGCACACATTCCTCCCATCTACATGCCATGGCTTTCTGTCATACAAGGCTGGCACCTTGCTGGGATTCTCAATCTGGTTGATATTCAAGCCGGAGAGCTTGGCGTTCCATCCGTAGGAATACGTGTCTCTTGTGCTTCTGGAAGCGGCAGGGCAATAGAGCATCTGCGTGTTCTGGATGCAGCCCAGCAGGGCGGTAAGGTCCCTGTCCTCAGATTGGCCCTTCGCCGCTTCAATCAACCGCGCTCTTCCGGCTCCGAATAACTTCTCCACTGTAGCTCTTTCGGGGAACCTGCCTTGATGATTGTTGGCATAGATGAGAAAGCGAAGCCCGAGCGACTTCAAGTTCGCCTGACAGGAAGCCGTCCGCGCCTTTTCTCTGCCGATGCCACAATCGGTGGGCCAGAGACATGAAACGATGGCCAATAGTCCCAAACCCAAGAAAAGACACTTCAAGCCTATCATCTCTGTCCTCATCGTCCACTGTGGAGAGTTCATGGAAGTCAAGCGCCTACTCGACCAGAACGTCCCGCGCTATCAGTGGTTATCCACCGAACTTCTCCCAATGCAACACCTCGCTGAGCCCCCTCTTCTCCTTCGTCGGCTCTTCCGCCGGATAGCCGAGCGCAAGTAGACTGATGAGTTTCTGATCCTCCGGCAGTCCGAGCAGCTTCCGAACACCATCACCGTATGGTTTCTTGTCTCCCGCGACCCAGCACCCACCCAGACCGAGAGCGTGCGCGGCGTTCAGGATGTTGGTCGTTGCAGCGCAACCATCCTCGAGGTAGTACTTTCCATTCTGACAAAAGACCGCTACGCAAGCAGACGCCTGCGCGATGAACTTGCCGTGATCGGTCAGATCAGCGACCTTCTGCAAGGTGTTCTTCTCTGACACCACCACGAACTCCCACGGCTGGATGTTGATCGCCGTCGGCGCCAGCCGCCCGCAATCAACTATGGTCTCCAGAACATCTTTCGCTATGGGCTTGTCTTCATACACGCGTACGCTTCTACGAGTCTTCAACGCTTCAATGCAGTCCATAAAATCGTCTCCTTATGCGAGTTGGTCCACAATCTTCTCAATCTTGCGCCGCTTCTCCGCTGCAAGGGGCGTCGGAACATGCTCCTCGACTACCCGCTTTGCCTCAGCATTGAGTTTCTCCAGCAGGGATCTACTTCCCTCTGCTTTCCAGTTGGTATGTCGTTCCCGATCGAAGCGCCGCGGGAACCAGAACTCATCTTTGAAATGCCTCAACGTATGGTCGGTGGTCAGGAAACATCCGCCGGGCCCGGTCTCCTCAATGACAGGCAGCCCGATTGTCTCTGCGTTTACGTTAATTCCTCGGAGCGTCCGTCGCACCATGCCGATGACTTCGTCCGCCAACAGAATGCTTTCATGCGATGAAGTCATGCCGGATTCGAGATAGCCGCAGTCATGAATCAGGTTCGAGCCAATGAGACCAGCCATCAAAGCCGAGTTCGTGTATTCGGCGGCCGCCTGTTGATCCACGATCTTAGAGTCGGTGCAACACGCCTGGCTCCACGCTGGCAGACGATAGAAATGCGCCATCTCCGCCATCGCCGCGCTCATCAGCGGGAGTTCCGGCGCGCCGTAGGAAAACACCGTCGTGCTCATGTCCATGATGGTGATGAACGCTCCGTAGACAAAAGGCGCCCCCAGCGATTTCAACTGCTGTAGGACCAGGCCGCTCAAGATCTCCGCGTTGCCGATGACCATGGTTCCCGCCAAGGTCGCGGGTGCCGTGGAACCCGACATCGGCGCGGGGGCATAAACAATGGGAATGCCTTTCTCCGCGCAAAACAGTAACTTCTCCACGGCTTCGTGAGTATGACGAAGCGGGGTGGTGGGTTCTGAGTAGTGCACCGCAAATGGGTTGTGGCGAAACTCGTCTTCGCCTCCGGTGACGATGGAGCCTATCCGGTGGATCGCCTGAAGACTGTTCAACGAGAACGCAGTGAAAACAAGCGGCTTGCTGGTGTTGTTCACCATCGTGACGAACTCGTGGACGTCAGCCGTGTGCGCGGGCACGTCGTTGGCGAGCGCCATGGACATCACGAAGCTTATG
>JACQGJ010000327.1 GCA_016199605.1 Armatimonadota bacterium
CTGCTTGCGCTCGGTGATGTCGTGGGCAACGTGTACGCTGCCGAGCACCTGTCCGTCTTGGTCGCGCCACGGCGTGCATGTCAGCAGGAAATCGCCTCCGAGGCGGCTCTCATGGAACTCGGCGGTGTGTTCCTGCTTGTCCTTAAGCAGTTGCGCGTGCGGGCAGAAGTCGGGGGGGCCTTGCAGACCATGGACACATTCGTAACAGACCTTTCCCACCGCTTCATCCGGCGATATGCCCAATTTGTCAGCCATGGCGCGGTTGACCCGCAGGATGGTGTGCTTCGCGTCGAGGACGTAAATCAGATCCGGCATGGTGTCGAAGGTGCGCTCCCATTCTTCCTTGGCGCGAAGGATATGCTTCTCCGCTTCCGCCTGCGCCAGCCGCGCCTTCTTCCGTTCCAGCGCTTCCTTCACCGCAAAAGGCAGCCGTTTGATGTGTTCCTTGACGACGTAATCCGTCGCCCCGGCTTTCATGCACGTCACCGCGGTCTCTTCGTTGATCGCACCGGTCAGGAGGAGGAAGGGGAGGGCGGCGTCATGCTCCAACGTGAGTTTCAGCGCCGACATGCCGTCGAAACTCGGCATTGAGTAATCCGATATGATGAGGTCGGGCCGGAATTCCTCCAGCGCGCGGAGGAACGCCTCTTCCGTGTCTACCAGTGTGGAGGTGAACACCAGCCCGTCCTGGCGAAGCATTCGTTCAGCCAGCTCCGCGTCCGCGGGAACGTCTTCAACAAACAAAATGCATAAGGGGATATCGGTTTCCATTGTTCTCCTCCGCTACCCTGAAAATAGGGTTTACCTGTCATTGCGAGCGGAGCGAAGCAATCCCTTGAGCTATTGGGAGTCGTGTCCGGAGGGGATTGCTTCGCTCCGCTCGCAATGACAATTGACCACTGACTATTCAATGAACATCCACCGGACTGCCAACTATCGCTTCGGCGGTTGATTGAGCAGGACCCAGTACATGCCCAGGTCTCTCACGGCGACCACGAACTTGTCAAAATCCACCGGCTTGACGATGTAACTGTTCACGCCCAACTCGTAACTCTCGACAATGTCGTTTTCTTCTTTCGAGGAGGTGAGCACCACCACTGGGATGATCCTGGTGCGCGGATCGCTCTTCAACGCCCGCAAGACTTCCAGCCCGTCCACCTTGGGCAGCTTCAGGTCGAGGACGATCACCTTCGGTCCGTTTTCAACGGTCCTCTCGCTGAACGCGCCACGCGCAAAGAGGAAATCCAGCGCCTCTTCTCCGTCGCTCACATGGAAGAGATGGTTGGCGAGGTTGTTCTTCTTCAACGCCCGCACCGCCAGCTCCGCATCGTCGGGGTTATCCTCGACGAGCAGTATTTCAACTTCATGCTCCATATTCATGGTCAGACTCCTTTTTCTGGTTCCGGTCAGCTTTCCCGTTTGTTGTTCCTCTCCCTTCACTTTGCTATAATAGCTGCAACTGTTCTTGGAGCAGTCACTCATTGATGCGGGAAGGATCACTATCATGCCTGCCACGACACTGAAGCGCCAGATTATCTCCGACGCCGAGGGAAATCCTGTTGGTGTCCTCTTGCCACTGGCAGAGTTTGAGCTTGTGGAACCCATCCTCAAGCGGAGTCTCGAACCTGAGGCGGAGTTCAGCAGACTTCTGCTCATGGAACAGGCCGCCGCCGACCCCCTATTCCTGGCCGACCTTCAAGACACCATGCAGGCGTTCGCGGCTGCTGATGGCGACTGGTGGGAGCGGCAACAGTGAACTATCAGTGGCATGTTTTCCTCGCCTCTCTGGATCCCATTCAAGGTTCCGAGCAAGCGGGCCGTCGGCCCGTGTTGGTGGTCAGCAGAGAACGCCTTAACCAGATCCTCCCGGTGGTCAACGTTGTCCCTCTTACTTCCCGCAAGTCGCCCAGCCGCATCATCTACCCCAATGAAGTCCTCCTGCCTTCCGGGACTGCCGGCCATCAGCCTTGAGGGGATCGCGTTGTGCTACCAAATCCGCACCCTTGATAAGAACCGACTGGAACGGCAACTTGGAGAGTTGAGCGATGGCACTCTCCGTCAAGCTGTTGTCGAAGCTCTCCGTTTTCAACTGGAGCTTTAGTCCCGTCATTGCGCTGCCCCTATTGTTCGTCGGGGATATTCATCCCCGACGCAACCTTTCCCGGGGAATGAGTCCCCATTCTGGAGTCATCTCCACCGAAAGGCCGGTTGGGGATACATATCCCCAACCAACACCGTTCTGCTGATATCCCCAACTAACGGCCTTTCCTTTGCCGCTCTGCGGCTTTGCGTGAAATCATAAACTGAAGTAGAACGTCGCTCCCTCTCCCACCTTGCCTTCCGCCCACACGCGTCCGCCGTGGCGGTGGACGATGCGCTGGACAATCGCAAGACCGATGCCGGTGCCCTCGAACTCTTCGACTTTGTGCAAACGCTGGAAGGCGCCGAAGAGCTTGTGAGTATAGTTGGGGTTGAAACCGACGCCGCTGTCTTTGACGTAATAGACGTTTGTCCCGTTTTCCGCGCGGCCGCCGATCGCAATCCGCCGTTCATCCCTGGGCATTGTAAACTTGATGGCGTTGGAAAGCAAATTGGTCCACACCTGCCGGATCAGAGTGGGATCGCCCGCCGCCTCGGGCAAGGGAGTTAGCGAGAACTCGAAACGCTGCTGAACCTCAAGCGACGCTACCTCGACGTAGATGGACTGAACCATCACGGTCATATCAATCCGGGAAGGCTGCATCTCATCGCGCGTCACCCGCGAGAGAGTCAGCAGGTCGCCGATGAGTTGATCCGTCTTTTGCGCGTTGGCGCCCACGACGTTCAGCAGGCGCAGCCCTTCGGTGTCCAGCTTGCCGGAGTAGTCCTCCACGAGGATGCGCGAGAAACCGTCTATCGCCCGGAGTGGCGCGCGCAGGTCGTGTGACACCGAATAGGCGAAAGCTTCAAGCTCCTTGTTGGAGGCTGCGAGTTGGGCGGTGCGCTGGACGACGCGTTGTTCCAGTTCGGCGTTGAGAGTGCGGATTTCTTCCTCCGCCTGTTTCTGTGCCGAAATGTCCCGTGAGATGGACAGCAAGCGTTCCACCTGCCCGGAGGCGCCGCTAATCGGCGTAACGATCACGTCCCACCACCGGGGATTGCCGGCTTCAGACGGACAAAACGCCTGGAATCTCCCGCCGCCGCCTGCCCGCGCGGCATCCACTGCTTCGCGCACGCGAGGCTGGTCTTCGGGCTTCCAGAAAGAAATCCAGCAACTGTTCAGGTAGCGGCTGATATCCCGGATTTCCAGCAGCCGCTGGCCGCCCTCACTCATGGAGAGGAGATTCCCGTCCAGATCGAGCACCTTGATGCAGTCGGAACTGCTCTCGATGATGCGGCGGTTGAACTCTTCGCTCTCCCGGAGCAGCGCCTCCGCCTGCTTGCGCTCGGTCACATCCACCACAGCCGCCAACACGGCCATGCCGTCGCGAGTGGTGATCGGACTGAGCCCGATCTCCAATGGAAACTCACTGCCGTCCCTGCGTTGACCGAACAACTCGCGCCCGGCTCCCATGGCGCGGGATGCCGGGGCCGCGAGGAAGGAGCGGCGTTGCGTCGGGTGATCTGCTCGGAGCCGTTCGGGAATTAGCAACTCGATGGGTTGACCGACAATCTCCGATCTCGTATAGCCGAACATCTTTTCCGTCTGTTCGTTGACCAGCGTAATGTTGCCCGCTTCGTTGACAACCACGATGCCATTGGGAGCGGCTTCGACGACGAGGCGGAACCGCTCTTCACTCTCCCGTAACGCCGCCTCCGCCTTTCTGCGCTCGGTGAGGTCCATCCCGATTCCGACGAGGAACTGCTTGTCCTCAATCCGGGTCACAACTCCCGTGAAGTAGTAGGGCGTCTGCTTCCCATCCCTGGAAATGAGATGAGCTTCGGCGACTGACTGACCGGTCAGGAACACCTCCTGAATGCGTTCGGCGATCAGTTGCCTCTCGTCACCTTCGAAGAGATCCAGTGGACTAAGGCCAGCGACCTCTGCGGCTGAATAGCCCGTTGCCTCCTCAAATCTCGTATTCCAGCGTCTGAAGCGGCCTTGCTCGTCAAAGAGGTAGAGGATTCCAGGTAGGGAATTGATGAGCGATTCGGAAAAATCCCGCTCGTCCCGGATTACCGCTTCCACGCGAGTGCGCTCGCGATCACTGTCGCTCAGCCTGGTCTGCGTTACCGACAACCATCCGCGCACACTGTTTTCCAGACCCTCCTTCAACTCGATGGTGGAGGAGAAATCTCCACTACCGATTCTGGCAATCTGCGAATAGACCTCATCAACGGAACCCCCAAGCGTGTCGCGCAAGGCGGCGTAGGTGAGCCAGAGCATGGACATCAGCGCGAGACCGATCCCGACAAACATATACCGGAGGGCCGTGGCGTGTTTCTTTGCCGTCTCGACGGCGGCGAGCGTGCGTTCGTCCACCAGCACCTCGAAGTCGTTAATCGGCCCCATGACGGCCGCCTTGGCCTGATGATACTTAGCGTCATGCATCATTAGGCGCGCCTTGGCCCGGTTGGCCTCGGCCTGCGGCCCGGTGGACTCGACCAGTTTCATCGCCTCGAATTCCGGGACGGTCAGCCCATCGGAATTCGCCTTGGCTTCAGCCAGCTTCCGGAATTCCTCCTCGGTGAACCCGGACTTCCGCATCAACTCCAGCAGAGGGATGGACTGCCGGCTTTCCGGGCGCGGCGCCGGACCATCCCTCAGCACCAGATCCCAGTAAGGTCGCCAGTAGTTCTCTGGCCGGGGTTTCTTTCCGTCACGGATATCCAGAATGTCCTGAAAATGTCGTTTGTAGACGGGGTCGCGCGTCACCACATAAGTCCTGGCCATCCGGGTCAGATCATTCCCAGACTCCCGCAACTCGTCGGCCAGCAGAAAGGACTGATGCCGCACCTCGTAGGCGCTCTCAACCTGCTTTCGCGACCGAACGTAGAGGGCAAAGACAGTGGCGAGAAGAACGACCAATCCGGCCGACATCAACAGGTTGCGGGAGAACCGGGTCAATCGGGGGCCCAGCGGATCGCCCCACGCGTTACAGACCATCGCAGCGCCCAGGAGGGCGAACACGATCGCGGTCGGAACCGCCATCATCGTCAAGCCCCACCACCCCGAAGCATCGCCGATGACCAGGGTGAAGTACGACAGGAGGGCTGCCAGCGCCACGATCGCCACCAGCCAACCGAGAATCGCAGAAGCAAACAACGTCCTCGCCGTCTTGCGCGAGCCGCGGGCAATTTCCGGCCCCGCTGCCAGCAACAGGAAACACAACGCCGTGTCCGGCGCCATGCGACCCGGAATTGATGTGCCGACCGCTCCGGCCGCCTCGCGGAACAGGCGCTGGTCAATGCCGAGATCCCAGCCGAAGGCCCACTCGCTCAGCGTCAGCAGTCCGATCAGACCGGCCAGCAATCCACAAAGCCGGGCGAGGAGAGAGATGAAGTGTGGGGGTTTGGGGCTGAGCGTTGCAGGCAGGAGGGAGGGGAGCAGCATCGCGATCCCGATCAGGATGAAGGCGAGAGCCGTGTTTGGCTTCATGGCAACCCAGCCCGGCAGGAGGCTCTTCAGAGCGGCGATATCGCGCGCCCAGCCGACAAGAACCACGCAACCGACGCCGATCACTAAACCGGCGAACCCACGGGAGAGTCCCGTGAGTAGGCCCACTCGACTTCTATCTTTCTGGTCTGTCATTGCTGGAACCTCCTGGTATCCGAGTCGCCTGACGTATCATTGGTGAATCAACGCAGACATCGTTCCCGTCTCTGTGCCGGACGACTTACGGCGCGAAGGTTCCTCGTCCGCCCTGAGTGACTAACTCCCACCCCAACCCCACCTGGGCCATCGCAGGGCGGAACTTGTTGCCATCAACTGGCTTTACAATGTATCCATCGATCCCCAACCTTTGGCTCTCTGCGAAATCGCGTTGCGATTGCGACACCGTGAGGACCACGACGGGAAACGATCGGGTGCGCTCGTCGGCGCGAAGGCGACGCAGAACGTCGGTTCCGTGTATTCCCGGCAACCCCAGGTCCAGCAGGAGGACAAGGTGGCGGTCTTCGATCCTCCGATGCGAGTATGCTCCCGAGCAAAAGATGAAATCGAGCGCCTTTTCTCCGTCGTCAACCATGTGAATCGGGTTGGTGACATGGTTATCCTGCAAGGCACGCAGCGCGAGTTCCATGTGACCCGGGTTGTCTTCTACCAGCAGAATCTCCACTTGCTTCGCTTGGGCCGCCTGGGCGACGGGTGGTTCGGCTTGGGCGGCGCCAACGATGGACGGGACTGGGTCCTCTGCAAGCAGGCGGGAGAGCGGAATGTCGAGGGCCCTTGCCAGCCGCTGGATTGTATCCAGAGAAAGGTTGCGGGAGCCGCGCTCCACATCGGAGATATATGTACGATTCAGGCCTGCCTCGAGGGCGAGACTTTCCTGGGTAAGTCCCACCTGAAGCCGACGAGTCCGAATCGAGGAACCGACTTGATGTCGGAGGTCAACTGTTTGGTTCATTCCATATTGCCTTTCTGCCGCTAAATGATAATCGGCGAGGCGCTGGAGTCAACCGAATCCGAGTGACATTCTGAGCGTCCCCGATTACTGTCATCTTCATTCTGCCGGTTTGTCCAACAAAGCACATCCGTACGACTACGTTGTTTTGGCTGCGGGGATTACGGAGATGGGGGCGGTTTTCAGGCCCGCCACCGCGGGACGCGCAAAGTTGGGGGAGGGCAGGGGGGCAGGGGAGAGGGGGTCGAAAGCCGAATTGACGCAGCCAATCCTCGGTGGTAGACTTCGCGCACCATGAGGGGAGGCAATACGATGGCGATCGTTCAGATGGAAGCAGTGGTGATTTCCGGTCCACTGTCGTTTCGTTGACACCATCTCCCGCACACAGATACAATGCTCTCGACCAATCGAATCCGAGAGGAGCCGTCGGAGCCATGAGCAAACCAGCAAGGCGCATTACCGCTACTGAAGTCAAAGCACATTTTGGAAGGATCATGGAGGAAGTATCATCGACAGGGAGCCCGGTCATTGTCCACAGCCGGCACCAGGACCGGGCTGTGATTATCAGTTTGGTCGATTTCCGGAGGCTCTGGCCGATGGTGGAGTTTCCTGCTGCCTCCGAACGTGAACGGGTGAAATCTGCCCTGCACAAGGCTGGACTTCTACGCACACTCCCGTCGGCGGTGCGGAAACGAGTGGGGGAATACGACAGGCAACACACGCCAGAAGAACAGCAACGTCTGCTTGCCGAATTACGGTCACTGCGATTCGATCCGCCTTTGTCGCAAATCATTCAGGAGAACAGGCGCTCGCGTCTTGATTCGGACCTCGCCGCGGAGAGATAGGAATGGTCTACTTCCTCGACGCGAGCGCCGTTGTCAAATACTACGTGACAGAACCGGGAAGCGGGTGGGTCCAGCGACTGGTCGACACTGATGAACCGTCCCTCGTTCTGGCTGAGATCACCATTGTGGAAGTGGCTGCGGCGTTCAGCATCCTGCGTCGCGTGGAACGGATCACGTCGCGCCAACGGAGGGACTTCTGGGAAAGATTTGAGCGCGACTTTGTTCACCGGTATGACTTGATACCTGTCACCGACGAAACAGTCCACAAAGCCGCCTACCTTTGCGGTACTTATCCGTTGAAAGCCTATGACGCAGTGCAATTGGCGTCTGGTATTGCTTTGAGGGACTCGCTGAAAGAAGAGGACATCCCTGTGGTCTTTGTGTCGGGCGATGACTCCTTGATAGCTGCGTCCAAGGCTGAAGGGCTCGCGGTGGACAACCCTTTCTGGCACGTGGACCGGGATGTCTGAGGGAGCGGGGGAGAAGGGGACAATGCGTTTCTTCGAAGGAGTACGGGTCACCCATTCTTTTGTCATTTGCCCTGATAACCTCCGCGAAGGGCAAGTCGCATCCGGTGCCAAGGGCACGCTGATGGTTGATGGCACGAAGGTTACGGTCGCGTCGCGGAGGCACGCGCAAAGTTGGGGGAGGGCAGGGGATCTCGGATTGGTGTGTGTGCAACGGCTCCGAGGTCCGAGGTTTCGCATCCTTGCGATGGGTGCAAAGCTCATGCTATAATCCGGGCGCACGGAGCAACCTTAGAACTCGTCCAACAACAAGACCGCGGCTATGCTCGGACGAGGCTACGGAATCTCTGGCAAACAGATCGAGAAACCGCGGAGTTGTTGTTGGACGAGTTCCAGGAGCCCGAGATGTTAACCCAGTCCGACCGTCAGATCGCACGAGAGTTCCGGGGACGGCTGGCCTCCATCGTTCCTGTTCTTGGCGTCTGGGTCTACGGTTCGAGAGCCAGAGGCGACGAGGCCCCTGACTCGGACATGGACCTTTTCGTCGAGGTCGGTGAAATTACCCCCGAGCAACGCCAACGCATCAGCGAGGCTGCCTGGGAAGTCGGCTTCGAGTGGAACGTGGTGATTGTTCCCGTGGTCGCCACCCGCTTCGATCTCGAACATGGCCCCATGGGCGCAAACCCGCTCGTCCTTGCGGTGAGGCGCGAGGGGGTGCAAGTGTGACTCCTCAACAGCTTGAGGATCTGCTTGCCTACCGCGTTGCGCAAGCCAGGGAGGCGCTTCGGGAAGCGGAGATCCTGCTGCGGGAATCCGCTTTCCGCGGGACGATCAACCGCGCTTACTACGCGATGTTCTACGCGCTGCTCGCCCTCCTTGCACACAAACAGCTTGGGACCTCCAAGCATAGTGGGGCCATCGCTCTCTTCGACCGGGAGTTCGTCAAGACGGGCCTCTTCCCTCGGGAACTATCGCGATCGCTTCACCAAGCCTTTGAGCGCCGCCAGACTCACGACTACGGCGAGCTTGTGGCTGCGACCCACGACCTGGCGGCTGAGACGCTGGCTGCGGCCAAAGCCTTTGTGGAAGCCGTCGAGACACACCTCAAGGGTCCGGGGAACTTGGGCACTTTGGGCGGGCAGACCTGAGGACGGAGGACGACACGCGCAGCCCCCGCACTGGAAGGCCGATGTTCCACCACTACGGTGGGAAAGCGTGCCGCGTCCTCTTATACATTTCCCTTGGCCGTCCCCGAGGAAGGCAAACGCCATCCGATGCCAGAGACACGCTGACGGTTGAAAGTGTGGAGGCTACGGTCGCGTCGCGGAGGGCCCTCAACGTGAAGGTCTACGGCATCCTGAAGAACACGTTTCGGGTCAAGGGCACTCCCGAGTACGACGCGGTCCGCGGCATTCCCACCAACCGCCCGAAGAGCGAACCCGCTCAGGGGCCGGTCCCGGTGGTGTCGTAACTCTTCGCGCCGCCGCGGAATGTTGGCGGTGAAGCATGTGTCAATTATTGACAGCGAGTGTCACGACTGGCGATAGGGGCTCTTTCCATCCCAAGGGTTTCGCTGTTAACTCGGGGTGTTTTCGAAGGCAACTTATTTGTAAGACACAGGTTGAGTGCAGATTTAAGTGAGCTATAAGAAGTTCGTGATGCACTCAGCGCACGCTTGATAAACAATTCACAAGGAACGCTGATGATTGGCGTTTCCTGAAATCCGCAGAGAGCGGATGGGAAGGTTATGACAGCCTTCCTCTGGTCGCAGTTCTCTACCCTTTTGTGAGACTGGAACCGGAGGAAGGCTTTTTTTATGTCAGGGCAGTACCGCTAAACCTTAGATCACACCCCGTGCAGACCGAAAAGAGGGTTGCACCGGGAGGGAGGTAAGAAGATGGATCGACAACCGGCCGCGAAGTCCCATTACCTGAATCGCAGATTCCTCAAAGGCGCCCTACTGTTGTTTGGAGTCCTCGTTCCGATGATGGCTTACTTCCAGCAAACTCCGGCTCAGTCGAAAGACGAGAAGCCGGAAAAAGCTGCAAAGGCGGACTCAACGAAGGCGACTGTGGTTGCGTGGAATGGCAAGGCTGAATATGTCGGCGATGATATATGTAAAGGTTGCCATGGGGAAGTAGGCGACAAATGGCAGAAGACCCGACACGGACAGGCGCTGACTCATGCGGGCTTGAGCAAAGAGGCGCGAACTTGTGAGACCTGCCACGGTCCCGGCAGCGAACACGCCAATGACGATAGCCACAAGAAGATCTACAATCCTGCCAGTCTCCCGGCAAAGGATGTCGTCAAGCGCTGCCAGCCGTGTCACGCCTCCACTGTGAAGCCGCTGGAATGGGCGGCGTCCGGACACGGTGGGAATGAGGTTGCCTGCAACAAGTGCCACGACCTGCACAATCCGACCAAGACGGCCCACCTGCTGAAGCAGGAGTCTCCGAAAGGTTGCCTTTCCTGCCATAAGAAGCAGAATGCGGAGTTCCGCCGGAACTCTCATCATCCGGTTTTAGAGGGCAGGCTGAACTGCACGGATTGCCACAATCCTCACAAGCCAATGGGAATCGGCAAGAACCTGAAGGCGACGGGGGAGAACCTCTGCCTGAAATGCCATCCCAATCGAAAAGGCCCGTTCATTGTGGAGCATGACCCGCTTGTGAGTGGGCTGACCGAGTCGTGCCAGGCGTGCCACCTGCCTCATGGTTCTCCCAACCTGAAGCTGACCAAGCTCTTTGGCCGGGGTCTGTGCCTGCAGTGCCACACCAATCGGGTGAATCATCAACTGGGACAAACTTGCTGGCAGATCGGCTGTCACAGCGAGATGCACGGTGGAAACAAACGGTTGTTCTTCAGATAAGAAACTATGCGGAGAGGCATCGCCAGAGGCATCGCCTACTCTAAGGTGACAGGAGGCAAAACCCAATGCGCAGCAAATTGACGGTCTTGATGATCCTTGCAGGGCTCTGTTGCATGACTGCCCGGGGCTATACTCAAGACGAGAAGAAAGCCGAAGAGGCGAATTCGACCCTCAGCACCGAAACCCTCTTTGACAATCAGGCCAGCATCAGCGTCGGCTACCAGGATATCGGGCTTGAGGGTAATCCGGCGAAATTCCAACAGTATTTCACGCCTCCCCAGGGGTTCTTCATGGACCAGTTCACGGTCGATGGCAAGCAGAGGTCGGACAAAGGTCCCTCCTTCCAACTGGGACTGAATCGCTTTGACGAGGAATCCTACTGGAATAATGGGAGCTTCTATTCCGTGGACCCGATTGTGTCGGCGATGGGGCGGGTATCGAGGTACAGGTTCTACTTCGAGCCGGCTCCAGGAGCGACGTTGCCGCCTCTCGCGGACCGAAAGGTTCAGGACTACTCCGCCAAGTGGTCGCCCTTGCGAGCCGTCCAGACGGTGAAAGTGTACCGCCAGTCGCAAGGTGTGAATGAGCCGAAGATCAACGGAGATGTGATCGCTTATGAGTCGCGACGGGTCGGGGTAGAGACTGCGGCGAAGATCAAGGACACCCCGGTGACCTTCGCCCTTTGGAGAGAGAACTTCTGGCCGGGGGGAAACTTGGGGCAACCCAACAGCCGGGAGACCCACGCAACACTGGACTGGAGTCCCTATGCCAACGACCGCACTTCGGTTGATGTCGGATATTCCTACAACCAGGTCAGCCAGGATTTCGTCGCCTCCGAGGCAACTTCTCGGGTCCTGCGAGTCTCGGCGCTGAGCTATCCGGTTCCCGGCTTGCTGGGACAGTTACGCATCGACAGGATCGATCTGGACCAACCCATAACTCGGGACGGTTACACCAATTCCTACAACTCGGCGGTGCTCGATCTTCGGTACAACGTGTGGTCGTGGAAGCTCCGCGGGGGGATCGACTATAGAGACGTTGACCACCTCAACAGCGTGCAGAGCGCGGTGACGAACTCCAAGCAGAAGCGGTACTATCTTCAGGCAAAGAAGCAGTTCCGTGACCTGGTCACCTTCACCGCCCGACTCGACGACATGGACTTGAGCAACCCACCCACGGCGGATTTCCTGATCGATCCGCGTACGCTGTACTTCAATGACGAGCAGAAGCTCGACTTTCGGGCAGACATCACGCCGTTGAAGAATGTGTTTCTCTATGGCGGCTTCAACAGGGACCGCCTCAACAATACGTACCGCAGCGCCAACAACGATATCCAGACGTGGGTGTCAGGTGGGTACGTGCAGTTGACTCCGAAGATTTCGGCGAACCTGGATTTCTCACGTCAGAGATGGAGCGGCTCCATTCCGCCGACCGCTCTGGACCCGACCCCTCTGCCGCGGTGGTTCCCCGATTCCAGGGTCGCGACGGCCTCAGTTCAGTACGCCTACGATCCCAGGACCTTGTTGTTGCTGTCAACGACGTCGAGCCGGTCAATCGGGGCCAGCGACGCTTCCGTAGGCACTCTGGGGATTCTGCAGGACCGCATCTACGAAGCGACGCTGAATCGAACTCTCAACCAAGACCTCGCTGTCAGCGTTACCTACCGCTTCCGCAAGTACGATGACAACACGGAAGCCGGTATGAATTTCAAGGAAGACCAGATACTGTTCAGTCTTAAAGCGAATCTGTAATGCGCCCAAGGCGCCAGCAATAAAAGCAACAGAATACGAAAGGAGTAAGCGCAAGATGCAAAAGTCAGTCTATCGTATCATTGCCGGGACCGTGTCCCTCAGTCTGTTGGTAGGAGTATCCCTCTGGTTGGCAGGCTGCGGCGGTGGAACCGGCGGAACAAGCGTGCCACCGGCGCCTGGAGGCGGAGGAGGCGGAGGTACCGCTCCCTCGGTGGAAGCCTTCAGAGCATTGCTTCCTGCCGGTCAGGCCGGAGCGGCAACTGTCGATGATGCCACCTGCAACACCGCTGGTTGTCACGCGTCTGGCACAAAGAGCCACACAAGGTCTTTTAGCGACACCAAACATGCCGCAGAGGGAGTCGGTTGCCAGAACTGCCACGGACCCGGCAGGAATCACGTCAACGCGGCAGATGCCGATAAGAGAACGACAATCCTTACGTTCCCTAACACGGCAGCGGACGGCACCCCCAACCAGGGGATTCTCGATCCCATCGTTTGTGGTCAGTGCCACAGCAGCGCTGGCCGACAGGGAGGGGATCAGTATGATCAGTGGATCGTCTCAGCGCATGCCGAGCAGGTAGCCTCACCCAACTCCGCGGGCCGTTTGGCCAGTGGATGCCCGAAGTGTCACAGTTCTCTCGTGCGAACCTGGACGTTGGAGAGAGGTCATGCCGACCATCCCACGGATACCGAAAACACGGCTTGGACCAAACACACAGCAGCATGCGCCACCTGTCACGATCCCCATGACAACCATCCTGAGAACGCTCTTGAGGATGGCGATACCCCGAATCTGCGGCATGATCCACACCGAATTCTGGGAGCTGGAGGGGATGACTATACAACTTCTCAGATCGGCCCTAACCAGCCGCAAACGACTTACACGCTGTTCAATCATGTCTGTGCCGAGTGCCACAACGGCCGCGGCGTGGACGGTAGCGATACCAAGTTGGGCAGCAGCACTTCTCGACCGGGAATGCACGACTCGCCGCAGTTCAACATGCTGATGGGGTACGGCGCCAACGAAGTCGACGGAAACGGCAATGCCGCCGCTCCGATCAAACGGTTTACGGCGCATCGAGACATTCCCGAGCAGTGCATCCATTGCCACATGTCCCAGGGACATGCGATGGTTGCCGGGAACCAGGGTTGCTCGCCATGCCACTCGTCGACCGAGGCAGCGACACTCCGACAGGCCAACGGACGCACTGCAGTACAGAACGAGATCCAAAGCAAACTGCAGGAGATTCAGTCTCGCCTCAATCAGTGGGGCGTCGCCGTGAATCTCGAAGGAAAAGGGGCCAACTCCTGGCAGTATTCGTCTACTGAGTTCGGAGGTCCGACGGGTCAGGCAGCGATCCCCATCGAGATCAAGCGGGCTCGGAACAACTACTACTTCGTTGTTCGGGATTTGAGCCTGGGAGTTCACAACAGCGCCTACACGAGGTTCATGCTCGACTTGGCGGATTCGAACCTGACGAAGGCCTTCGCCAACGCTGGAATCACCTCGGTGAAGTCGAGTGTGAAATCGACGGCTCCCGGGAGCCCGACTGGAGCCACTTCGAGTAAGTCGGCTCCAGCCTCCAGACCGACACTTGGACAGAGACTTCGCAACCGGCCGAGAGGCCGGTAGGCAAAGTCGGTGCAAACTACCGTAGTTGGGTAGTTCGCAGATCGCTCCGGCGGACCGCACAGACCCGCCGGAGCGAATTCTTGAAAGGAGACCACGATGAGAGCGGTCAAACTACTGAGTATCGCAACGGTCGTTGCAGGTATGGTGTTGCTGACCCACGGCAGCCTGAGAAGCGCGGCGGATGATGTGCCGTACGTGGGCTCTGGCAAGTGTAAGATGTGCCACAAGAAGATATTCGATCCATGGTCGAAGACCAAGCACGCCTTGCTCAAGATCGAGGAGGCTGACTCCGAAGGGATGAAGCACCGAAAAGTGACCGGCTGTGACGCCAACGGTCAGCCGATCGAGATAGGCGTTGCTTGTGAGTCCTGCCACGGCCCCGGCGGCGCGCATATCAAAGCGAACACGGAAACACGCAAAACGACTATCGTGAACGGCACCCGTCTGGATCCTCCTGCCAGAGAAGCCATGATCTGCGCGCAGTGTCATGCAGCGGGTAAGTCTAAGCCCCCTCCCGATGCCGTAGACGGGACATGGAAAGAGAAAGACTACCCCGACAGATACAAACCGGGGGACGATCTTAAGGCTACGTTCACAGTTGAGCAAGCGGACAAGCATAGCAAGCAGTCGATCTATTCCGAGTGGGTGAATTCGAAGCATTCGGAGAAGAACGTCGGGTGCCCTAAATGCCATGATCCTCACGGAGGAACCGACCAACCGCATCAGTTGAAGGGCCCCGTAAACGATATTTGCGGCGGGTGCCACGAAAAAGAGAAGGACATCAAAACCCACCAGCCTGAGGCTCCAGCAGCCGCTACAAGCTGCAGCAACTGCCACATGCCTGACGGCGTCCATCTGTTTACAAAAGAGGCCGCCAAGGAAGGCATGGCTAAGGTGAAGTAGAGCGCCGGTAACTACCGGACCAGTGTCCTACCACCGACACAACTCAAGACGTTGAACGGGAGGCGGCACGTGAGGCCCAATCACGTGCCGCCTTTTAGCGTCAAAAGCACACTGAAAGACACCTCCCCGTAGGCGAATCTCTTGAACGGACACCAAGTGGAGCGCAACTTAGTTCACGATCACAGCAAGGGGTGTATTCATTGAACCGCAAGCATGGCAGCAGGAGTTGCCGTCCTTGTCGCGCAGGGAACGCGGTGGCCTGGTGGGGAGTGTTGGGGATCTTGTCCTCGGTCCTCCGTGCTACCACCGTCCTCGCGGCTACAAATAGCGAATGCCTATACTGTCACAGCAGCAAACTTCCCGTTCGACGCATCGATCCCGCGCTTACGCTTGATCCCTCGACCTACTCCGCTTCGGTTCACGGGAAACACATTACGTGTGACGGCTGTCACGTGGGCGTCGGCACGGATCTTCTGTCACACAAGGACGCCAACACACCCGTCCAGTGTATTCGCTGTCATGGTCAGAAAGACTCCGTCGTCCCCGAGCAGTATCGTGATCGGTACGACAGCATCCACCGACGACCACGCAAGGCGGGAGTGTCGGAGGTTCCCACCTGCAAGGACTGTCATGGCGATCACGACATTGAAGCTCCGAGCTTGATGGATTCGCGAGTAAACAAGGTGAACATACGCGTCACGTGCGGGAAATGTCACGGGAGCCCCGGGTCCGATATTGCTCACAAAGCTCCACAAACCGCGGTCGACTACGACAAGAGCTTTCACGGACGCAAAGAGAACCACCCGGGACTGCGTACCGCAACCTGCACGGATTGTCACCTGCCCCACAATCCGAAGGCAAAAGCCTCCACCGAGCCGATTGACAAGGTCGACATCCCCGGGATCTGTGGCAGGTGTCACCCGGGGATTTACAGCGAATACCGGAGCACCATTCACGGGCGGGACCTGGCGCGGGGAATCAAGGACGTGCCGGCGTGTACTGACTGTCATGGTGAGCACACGATTCGGCCTCCTTGGGAAGCTGCGTCCTCCGTGAGTCCCCTGCACGTTGTAAGGACCTGCACCAAGTGTCACGAGAACAAGCGTATCTTGAGACAGTATGGACTTCCCGCCGGACGCTATTCCACTTACCGTGATTCCTTCCACGGGATATCGAATCGGTTTGGGGATGTCAGGGCTGCAAACTGCGCCAGTTGCCACACGGCACACCGCATCCTCCCGGCCAGCGATCCCCAGTCTTCGGTGAATCCTGCCAACCGTGTGAAAACCTGCGGGCAGCACGATTGTCACGAAAAGGCCACTGAGAACTTCGCTAAGGGAACGGTGCATCTGGCTCCCTCGCAAAGCTCCGATGCTGTCGTCTACTGGGTGGGGCTTTGTTACAAGGGAATGGTCTTAGGCACCATCTCCTTGTTCGTCGGCTTGATCCTCCTGGACTTGAGCAAGCGCGTTCGTCTCCGCGAAAAGCACGGTCCCGAGGGAGGCGAGGCGGAATGACAGCGAAAAGGAACGATGGAATACGCGAACAGCGCCACTTCAAGCGTTTTTCCCTCAATCAGCGAATCCAGCACATCGTGTTGATGATCTGCATGGCCACACTGATCGTCACAGGAATGCCGGTGTTCTACAGCGAGGTCCCCACCGCTCGACTGGTGGTCCAATTCATGGGAGGTATTGGGTTGCGCGGCGCCTTGCACCGGGCGGCGGCCCTGGTCCTGCTCGCCCTGGCAGGTTACCATCTCCTCTACGCCCTCCTGTCGGTGCGAGGGCGGCAGGAGTTCCTCGCGTTGATGCCGGAGCGCAAGGATCTTGACGACGCCAAGAGTCTCCTCCGGTACTACTTCACCGGCTCGACCGAACGGCCCCAGTTCGGACGCTTCAGCTTCTATGAGAAGTTTGAGTATCTGGCTGTGGGATGGGGCATGGTGGTCATGGGGCTTACCGGCCTGATGTTGTGGTTCCCCGAGAAGGCAATGCTCTTTCTCCCCAAATGGATGATGGATGTTGCCAGAGTCATCCACAGCTACGAGGCGCTCCTGGCCTTCCTGAGCATCATCATCTGGCATTTCTACAACGTACACCTCGGCCCACACGTGTTCCCCATGAGCGTCACCTGGC
>JACQGJ010000328.1 GCA_016199605.1 Armatimonadota bacterium
GAGACTGTGTGCCAGGTTTTCGAGGACCAATTGACGCGAAGCCAAATCTGCTTTCCGAGGTTTGCTTGTTGGTGGAAAACCGTGTATTAGCCCCAGCGCAGCAACGCGTTGCACCGACTTAGCAGCCCAATGGTCGTCGGGCGCATCGCCGAACAAGTCGTAAGGGGGAGGGATCATCACGCCTCTTCCGGTTCCCTTCGTGATTATTTCATCCATTCGGTTTGCTATGATCTGGGCTTCGTAATATGTAACCTTCCTCTCGCCTTTGAATCCGTCGCAGCAGGACCCTCCGATGATGTCCCATTCATACACGCAATCCAACGCATCAAAAGCCCAGTGGCCGGCAGGAACATCCGGACAACGTGCAGGACGCGCCTCTGCGCGATGCTGAGACATAAGGGACCAGCAGGCAGCACACGAGAGAATCGCGCTGAGCATCCTCGCTCTGGTCATGTACCTCTCACTTCCTTTGCGCGCTTTCCGGCACTCCATATTCCTCACACACTTCCCTCACCGCCAGCATGTGCTCCAACGGCGTTCCCGGGCAGATGTTCATCCCGTCCTGAACCAGAATTCCTCCGAACTTGCCGAGTACGTCCAGGAGGTGAACGGTCTCCGCGCGGATGTCGCTGATGGGACCGGTCAGCAGGCGCATCGGGTCAAGGTTGCCGCGGAGTTGGATCTTCCCGGCCATTCTCTCGACGTAGGCTTCGGGAGGATTCACGTGACCGTATCCATCCATCGAAGTAATCTGAAGGTCGTCCACGAGTGCGTCGATGACGTGGGTGTTCTTCCCACACAAGTGCATCCCACGAGATTTCCCGACTGGTCCGAAAGTGTCGTAGAGACGTTTTGTGTAGGGCACGACGAACTCGCGATAGGTTTCGAGGCTCAGCATCGGCACGGGATCATCGCTCATGCCGAAGCCGCCGTCGAGGGGATTGCCCGCAACGGTGCGGAAGTGGCTTTCCACTTGAATGAACGAGTCGGTCAACTTCTGCATTAGCAGGTGCGCTATGTCGGGGCACTCCTTGCACCACGCCAGCCAGTTGTAGTCCGTCACGTCCAAAACCGTCATGAAAGGCGAGTCGCCGTTGATGGCAAGCCCGACAGAAACGGGAATCTCCTCGCCGTTGAAGATCACCTGGAACTCGTTCCGCAGCTCGAGCATCTCGTGATACCACTTCAGCCGCTTGCCCCACAGGCCGCTGGTGTGGTCTCGCGGCTGATAGCGGACGACCTCCTCAGGCTCGGCCATGAATGGAAGGGCTCGGGGGGTCTCGTCGTTCGACCAGGCGATCTCGCAACCCGCGCCAGAGGCGTTGGTGATGTTCTCGAATCCCGGCATCACCCACACACCCGGCGCGGCACAGCGATCGTCGAGGTCCCATTCGATCGCCAGCTTCTGCGACATCAACTGGTAGTAGATCTGGTCGCGGGGATTATCGAAGAACGCGTCCCACCCGATGCCCAGGTTATCGACGAAATACCGCTGGCACAGCCCGAAGACAACCGGCGGACGGTCCACGTATTCAAACCGGTTCATCGCCTCCAGCCGTCGCCGATTGGCCTCCATTTTCTCTCTCGGATATTCAATCTCAATGCGAGTGCGTGACATCGTATTCCTTTCACTTCTGAATGCTGGCTCACCGACTCCCCCAACCCGTCTGAGGGATGTTCCCAGGCAACTGTGGGTTCAACTCCCCATCAGCTCGCCCACGTATCGCCCCGCGGCTCCGGCAGCGAGGAAGAAGGCGGGATCCTTGTCGGGGGTCCGCCCCATGCTCTTAACTTCAATGTCGCGATCTTGGAGGTAGGCGAGAGCAGGTTGGCCGTCTTCGACCACGACCTCGTGCTCACGGTCGATGCCATATTCGCGAAGCCGGTGACCCAGGTCCTCAGCCTGATCTCCCGGCAGCAGAGGAATCACCACCGTCGCACTGCAATGACATACTTCGGTGAGGAGGGTGATGGTGTGGTGGCTCAGCCCGCGGTGCCGATCCCGAGGGTCGGCATAGCTGACCCGTGGAATCAGCACCGGCTCGCCGTCCATGTCGCTGACGATATCGATCAGGTTTCCCATTTCGATTCCGGAGAATCCGTAGCGCGTTCCGGTTCCAACGTGTCCCGGTCCGGGTGCGACGATGAGGGCATCGCAGTCCGACGCGGCGGCGAGGGCCGTGTAGAGGTTGACCGTTTCCCGGTCGCCCCCAAAGGCTTGACCGCAGGTGATTGTGATATCAAGGAGTCCAGCCGAACGGAATGTTCTCACCAGATCGCTGAAGGCGAGGGGAAGGGCAGCGGAATCGGTCATGATGTAGGCGATCCTCACAGGAGGGTCGGCTGCCTGCTCGCCGAACGATCTGACCCCGGCGATCGCCGGCCCGATCATGCTGTGGAGCATTCCAAGAAGGACCGGTTTCCCCTCGAGGGTCTCGAAATCGGAGATCAGGTGATGATCGGGATGGTCTTCCTCTTCCACGGTAAGCACGTTTGTCTGGTGCGGCGTGTATCGGAGCTTCATGATGTGTCCGGATCGTTCCACGGGTTGGGGCTGGCGCGTGAGGTTGGCGATGACGAAATGAACTCCGCCGGTTCCGAGTGACAGTTCCACCGCGGTAGTGTTCAGCAAGATTCTGTCCCCGACGGAGGCGTTCCCGGTCAGGGGGGGATAATTGACGGCGAGGCCTTCAGAGGCATCGCTCTCTACTCGAAGTCTCTGCAGCGAGTCCTCCTCGAAGAGGACCTCTTTCACTGTAGCGCCAGCAGTCCGCTGGAGTCTGACAGCCATGGCCGTAGATTCCTCCCGTGGAACATGAGTCAAGTTCCGGTGATTTTATCACACCCGGTCTCCCGAGACCAATGGATTGAACGAAAGGTGTCCTCATGGTATGCTGGCGGTCACGTGTAACGCGGCCGAGGTGTGCGCCGCGGCTCCAATCTACGAGGACCTTCTGTGACAACCGGTCAAAAAGCCTGGTACGCGATAACGGTGATTGTCGGAGTCTTGATCCAGACTGCCTGGGCGCATTACTGGAGCGTTCGGGGAACATACCCGGACCTCTATCTGGTGCTTTCGGTCTGCGCAGGGCTGACTCTGGGGATGTGCCGTGGGGCCGCCGTGGGCCTGGTGCTCGGGTATGTCGAGGGGATCATGCTGGGGCAGAGCGTCGGGAGCTTTGTGGTCAGTCGGGCGACGGTGGCGATCCTGTGCGGGCTGGCGGAGAAGAGGGTCTACCGTGATAACCTGTGGGTGCCGGTTCTCGGTGTCTTGGGCGGGACGATCGTCGGTGAGCTGATCTTCCTCATCATGAGCCCGAACTATCCCTTTGTGTCGTGGACCGCGACCGTAATCAAGGAGTCGGTCTACAACGCTCCCTTTGCCCTCATCTTCTTCCCTCCCCTGTCCTATCTCACTCGTTCTCTGCCCGGCCAGTCGTCCCTCTGGAACTCGCCATAATCCGCTCGGAGAGGTTCCTCCGGAACAAGGCGATCACCTGGTTGAGTCGACTCAGGCGATTCGAAGATACCGCGAGATTCTGCACCTTGCGAGCGTATCGTTCAAACCGGGCCGCGTCCCCCTCTTCGTGCGCTTTCTCCAGGCGCCACCACCAGAACCCCACGTGCAGGTCATCAGGCCATTCAGCGAGGCCGTAGCAACTACCCTCGTAGTGAACGAAGCGATCATCGTGCCGGAGGAGTTGCACGACTTGACTGACACTGGCGCTCAAGGATTTCTCTGCGAGCCATCCGAACGGCATCCGGTTCTTTTCCTCTTCCGTCAAAGAGCTCAGGACCGATGGGATCTCAACCGGTTGCTGAGTGCTCCGGAGCCTTTCGTAGACGCGATCCTTGATCCATTGCTTCTGCTCGGCAGTCAGCGAGAGCCTCGCCTCACGCACCACGCCAGCCGGCTGTGCCGCACGCAAGCGCCAAGTCTCACCATCAGGAACAAAATGCTCCAGGAGCAAGTCTTCGGCGGGAATCCCCAATCGCAATGGCTCCAAGCGCGTCTGTAAGTCTTGTGCGGAGAAGCAGGCCGCGTCGAGAAGCTCAAAGAGCGTGTCCGCGAGGAATTCGTTATCCATGTTCGCCACTCCTGATTCGCTACGGAAGGAGACCCTCCTGTGCGAGGGCACAGCCGGGCCCCTCTGAAGGGAACTTCAACCTCCAACCCGTATTTCCTTTCGTTGCAGCCAGAAGAGCCAGCCGCAAGTTTTCAAAAAAACTGAAAACTTGGTGCAAAAATTTAAGAGTTTTTTAAGGGTAGGGTTGTAGAATCTTTTGCAGGTGCATTAGCGAACGGGTACACAACCCTTTGTGGGCAAGCGTTCCCCCCAAAGGTTTGGCGCCCTGCGCGCGAAGTGTTTGCATCGGTTTCCTCCGCGGCTTGCCGACAGGGGTTAAAGAAAACACGAAGGAGGGCAATTGCATTCATGGCTACAATTCTGCATTGGGAAGAGCTGGTCAATGAGGGTGACATGGACATGAGGGAGGTCTTCACGGGCTTGAGAACCTGCCGAACGAAAGTGCCGGGGGGCTGGTTGGTGGCTCTGGTGAAATGCGATCGGGACTACCGGCACCAGAGGCCCTCCATCACCTTCGTCGCTGATCCGGAGCACTCCTGGGAGGGCGGTTCTTTGCCGGGACCACAGCGGGCCCGTGGCGACACGAGGCCGGGGGAAAGCGGTTCCTCACCTGGCGCCGAAACGAATCAACCCCCCAAAGCTTCCGGCAAGGGAGTGCTTCGACGGGCCTCCAACTGGCTGAGCGGCGACGAGGGAGATTAAGAGCAAGGGAAGAATTCCCGAAGGAATGGTGAGCCGGCTGGGGCTCGAACCCAAGACACTCGGTTCAAAAGTCCGGTGCTCTACCAACTGAGCTACCGGCGGGTTGTGAATTGCCGGTGAGCGCCCGTCCCGGTTGGGGTTTGCGGAAGTCGATCACGAGCGTTCCATTCCTCTCACATGGGAGCTTGCTCGGACTGTTTGCTTGTCCCACAGGCCTATTTGCCTCCGGGTTTCATAGAGGAGGCGAAGAAATCAGAACGTGATGCTGCCTTCACTGCGGAAATCCATTGAATTGGGAAATGTGCGCCGCCCGATCCTCACCGCACCCGCTTCCGTCTCACCGGCAGCATGGACTCGAGGGAGTCCACCGGATGACTGGGTGAGTTCGGACTCTCGAACTCCACGAGTTTGCCGAGTCCGCGGCGAGCGGTCGAACGAGAAACTACAAAATAACCTTTTACATTCCCACGTTTATCCTGTAGAATCCAGCAACTCAAACTATGAAAGGAGACCGCGTCCTATGATTAGAAGGCTGTTCGTTGAAGAGGAAGGACAGACCCTGGTGGAGTATGGGCTTCTGGTTGCGTTGATCGGGTTGGTCGTCATCGCCATCCTGACCCTGCTCGGAACCAAAGTTCGCAACCTGTTTGTGCGTGTGAACACCAGCATCACCTCCACCACGTAGTGTGTGGAACATCACCGCAGTCAGTTACCCGGCGGGTGTATCGCGCCGGGTTTTTTTATGGGTGGTTGCACCCGGCGGGATGGACCCCTGTCCTGCAACAGGAGAACCAAGGCGAAGTCCCGACAGCCAACAGCCCGCCGTTGCGGAATTGTTTTGCGCGCAAAGTCGCGTTGCGGATCGCCGGTTGAACGGACAGGGAGTTGAGATAGCCGCGCACGAAGTCGGTGGTCAGGTCGCAGAGTCGTCTAATCAGTTGTTCTGGCGTGAGTCGGAGAGAAGGAAAAGGCAGGAGACGAAAACCCTTACGGCACAAGGCTTCATGCATAGTTGGTGAGCCGGCTGGGGCTCGAACCCAGGACACCCGGATTAAAAGTCCGGTGCTCTCCCAACTGAGCTACCGGCTCACATCATGATTGGAACTGACAGCCCATATTACATGTGGGCTTGCATGGCTGTCAAACTCCTCCGCTAAAACGCGTAGGTCTCGAGAGAGGGGTCGAGCATGATGGCATCGTTGCGGCTCTGACCTACCGAAATGATGGAGACCGGAGCACCTGACAACTCGGCGAGGCGATTCATGTACCGCCGTGCGGCCTCAGGGAGGTCCTCAAAAGACCTCGCGTTCGAGGTCGTCGTCTGCCACCCGGGAAATTCCTCATAAACCGGCTCGCATTTGTCGAGCAACTCCACGTCGGCAGGAAAATCCTCGAGGGTTTGGTCGCCGCACCGGTAGGCGCGGCACACCTTCACCGTTGGCAGATCATCCAGAACATCGAGCTTGGTGACCACCAGGCTGTGTAGCCCGTTCACCATGACCGCGTGACGAGCCAAGACCGCATCGTACCACCCACAACGCCGCGGGCGGCCGGTTGTCGCTCCGTACTCGTTCCCTTTCTCTCTGACTTGCTGCTCCAATCCGTCCGGCATGAGCGTGGGGAAGGGACGCTCATCGCCCACTCGCGTGGCATAGGCCTTGGCCACGGCGACAACGCGGTCGATCTTGCTCGGCCCCACTCCTGTTCCCGTACAAGCTCCACCCGCGGTCGTGTTGGAGGAGGTCACAAACGGGTAGGTGCCAAAGTCCACATCCAGACCCGTGCCTTGCGCGCCCTCGAACAGGACGTTTTTCCCTTCGTCAATGGCTCGGTTAATGAGCACCGTCGTATTGGCGACATAGCGTCGAATTCGGTCCGCCCACTCGGCGAACTCGCAAATAAGGACATCGACCCACTCGTCAGCCTCTTGCGGGGATTCGATGGAACCACCTTTCTCGTGGAGGTTGGTCCTGATTTTCTCCGCCATCAGATCAGGGCACAACATATCTCCGACCCGGACCCCCAGCCGAGCGACCTTATCGACGTACGTCGGGCGAATGCCGCGCTGGGTGGTGACCAGTTTGCGCTGTCCGCTCCGTGGCTCCTTCGGCATATCCAGCAACCGGTGGTAAGGCATCGTCACGTGGGCCCGATCGCTGATGACGAGGTTCTTCTCCACCGGAAGCCCTCGCTCCTTCAGATCCTCGATCTCCTTGAAGAGCGTGGGCAGATCCAGGACCATCCCGTTGCCGATGACGCAGGTGGTATCAGCGTGAATGATGCCTGAGGGGATGAGGTGCAGGATGTACTTCTCTCCCTCGACCACCACCGTGTGTCCGGCATTGGCTCCGCCCTGAAATCGGACCACGAGATGAGCGTTTCGGCTCAACAGGTCCGTGATACGCCCTTTCCCTTCGTCCCCCCATTGCGCCCCGACAATGACCAAGGTAGGCATCGAAATCCCTCTCCTGACGTGTCACCGAAGCGACACAAAAAAATGTGCTCACAGCCCTGGAGAACTTCCCCCCGGACGACCTCGCGGGTGCGTCGGGATTCGCAGGGACTTGAGCACTTCGCCTTTTCCGCTGGCTGATTGAGGACTCCTCCGAAGGATCGGAGTAGTCCTGCGCACCGGCGGGATCCGCCGCCTCAGAACCGACGGAATTGTAAAGGAGGCGGGAGGATTTGTCAACGTGCCTCCCTCGGCGCTCGCGGCAAACAACACCCTTCCTCTCGGAGCAAAGTCGGTGTATGATACGCACGATTCTCAATCTTGGAGGCAAGTCTGTGTCACAGGAAAAGCAGCAGAAAACCTACCGCGCAGCAATCGTTGGTCTCGGCTTTGTCGGCGCGGGAGACCCCGTGTCTGCCGAGGCCCTCGGGCAACGCGTCGAAGATCTCGACGGAATGCACGCTCAAGCTCTCGCAGCGCACCCGCGTGTGCAGCTAATCGCCGGGGCCAGCCGGGACGAAGGCCGGAGGAGGCGCTTCGGAGAGCGCACTGGCGTCACACGCCTCTATGCCGACTGGCGGGAGATGCTCGCCGAGCAGGACCTCGACCTCGTGAGTGTCGCCACCAACTCCCCCTATCACGCCGAGATAGCAGTTGCCTTCGCCGAGGCGGGTGTTCGGGCGGTCTTGTGTGAGAAACCAGTGGCCACTCGGCTGAGTGATGCCGACCGGATGGTCGACACGTGTCGGAGGCACGGCGCCCTGCTGGTCCTCAACCACAATCGTCGTTGGCATCCCTTGTGGCAACTGGCGCGACGGGAGATTCAGCGAGGTGCGTTGGGTGAAGTCCGGCAAGTCCACCTCCGGTGGCTCTCAGGTCGGCTGGGGAACATCGGCACCCACTTCTTCGACGCGACGCGCCATCTGCTGGGCCTCGAGGCGGAGGCCGTAAGCGGGACCCTCGATGCGAACGTGGCTCCCGATTGTCGAGGCGCCCAGTTTCACGACCCCGGTGGCTGGGGGATTGTTCAGTTCGAGCACGGTGTCAGAGCTTTCGTGGACGCGCGCCAAAGCTCGGGGGCCCCTTTCGAGTTCCGTGTCGTGGGAGATCAGGCGCAACTGTTGGTTCTCGGCAACGAAGTCCGCATCGAGACCTGGAACGGCGAACGATCCTCCCTTGCCGCCCCGCCAGACAGTCCCAATTCCATGGATCTCGCAGTCGGCGAGATCGTTAACTTCCTCGACGCTGGTGACGCCTGCCGATCCAGCGGGGAGGACGGTCGCGCCGCCCTGGAGATCATCCTCGGATTCCATGCCTCGCACCGGCGCGAGGGTCAGTGGGTTCCCCTTCCGCTCAAGGACGAAGACCGGGAGCATGAGGTCTTGATCGGGTAGCGACTTGCCTCATTCCGCCTCCACACCGAGTGCCTGCATCGCCGCGCGCATGTA
>JACQGJ010000008.1 GCA_016199605.1 Armatimonadota bacterium
CATCACGACTACCACCTCCTGAGAAAGTCTTTACTGCTAAAGTCTCTACTACAAGCGTGACAGGTTTTGCGATGTGACTCCGGGTCTCTCGACTTGCGACTTACATGAGAAAGCGACGAGCGGAGCCGTGGGTGCGATGAATCGGGCATTAAGATATATGAACCGGTGGGGATCTGTCAAGAAGGAATTCGCGAAAGTCTGCTTTTTCCAAAATGAGGTTTGGCCACTGTAGTGAACGGCCGCTGCTCGCCCGACAGGAACGGCACGGCGGCCGTTCACTACAAGGGACGTGCGGGGGTGACGTCAGATTGGATAATGCACACAACCCCGCAGGCTCACTTGACAAAGACCGTGACGATATTCGAGGTCATCCTTCGACCATCCACGATCGCGACGACCTGGTAGCAAAGGCTCCCGCTTGACGGGGCCGGCACCCAAGCCCGGTAGATTCCGGGTCCCCCGGCCGTTGCCTCGGTCATGAGGAGCGGACCGGCTCCCGACCCGGAACACGTGGGGCCCTCGCCTCCGGGAGTGTCCGAGCAGGAGAGGTCCTCGGGTTTTGGCGCGGCGATGATATAGGTCTCCTCCACCCGGTATCCGGCCGCGATCTCCCAGGCGACAGAGTAGTTCATCCCAGGCACGCCGAGGGTTGGAGGCGACTGCACCCACCTCACTCCCTCATCGGACGGAGTCGGAGGCCTCGGCGAGGAGACGCTGAGGCTTTTGGACGTCGAGAAGGTGGACAGGGAATAACCAAAGGGCCCGATGACGTTGTTGATCTCGTCCACCTCGTCCACCGACATGTCAGTGTCGACCTGGACGTAGGCTGTATGATTCCCCTGGATCAAGCCGGCGTTACTGAAGGTCAGCGTGGTCGAGCTGTTCCCGGCAGTGGGAGTGACAGTGGTGTAGTTGTCGCCCTTGACCTTGGATCCTGGACGCGAAGCCCTGTCCCAGTAGAAGTCGACCCAGAACTTCTTATCCGGGAACCCGGCCCATGACACGGTGACCGTTGCCACCATGGCGGATCCCCCATCCGGGGTCATCTGTTGGCTGATACTGTCGATGCTCGCCGTGATGTCAATCCCCGCGCCTAAGAAGTCAACCCCTGTAGCGTCGGTTGAAGACAGCGAAACGGTCTGACTCACTGGATCAAAGCTATAGGTTTTCCGGGTGGGAGTCACAACGTGAACTCCAGGCTCCAGGCCAGGGAGGGTATAGTTTCCCTGAGCATCTGTCAGCACCGACTTCGTTGTCGTGGAGCAGGAAGGACAAGCCGCCGAGACGGTTACTCCGCTCACGGGTTGGTTGGAGCCGTCACGGATACTCCCCGAGATCGACAGAGCCTGTGACACATAGTTCACCGCCGACACATTGTTGTCTTCCCGCCGTTCGAGGACCACACCATAAGTATCCACTTGGACCCAGGACTTGAGCGGACCGGAGGACTTGGCAGTGAAGGTGATCTTCTGGGTGACCGCGCTGCTGCCCGAAACGACGTTGAAGTAGTTGTCTCCCTTGGTCTTGGGACCTGGAGGAGTTGATCGGTTGATGTAGAAATCGACGCGAAACCCGCCGGTCGTTGCTGTTCGCAGTACATTGATTGTGACCGTGTATTTCTGGCCGACGGTGACTGTGCCGGCAGGCACAGAGGCCGTGGCAGTGATATCGGGAGGAACGGTTGACGTGGCCTTCACGGAATCTCTCGCCTTGATCTCGCCACTGTCCAGGTAGACGCTCACGGTGGTGCTTTTGCTCGTTCCGTCCTGGACTGTCCGGGCCGGAGTCATATCGACATTGATAATCTGACTCTTCCGAGGCATCCGCCTTACGGTCTGGTAACCGTTGGCGCTGAGGATGGGGGCAGTGATGTCGGCGGCCCCGGCTCGGTAACGAACGGTCCAACCGGCCTCGCTGCTTTCTTGCGCTTTCAGGATGAAGGTCCGGATCGTGTTCCCATCGTTCTCCATCTTGAGGTCGTAGGTGACGGTAGCGGTGGGGACCACGTACTGGCTTTCGATCTGGCTCCCGGACGGTGCCGCCTGGTAAGTGTTGTTGATTCCATAGGCGCTGTCCGGTTCAGTTCGTCGCTTAACCAGGAGGTCTGGTTGGTTCACGGAAGTCGTATCCGACAGGACGCTGATGAAGGACTCCATGCCGCCACCGGCAGACGTCGATTGGGCCGAACCATCGGTGACAGGGTAATCCAGAGAACGTGTGCCCCCCGTAACGTAGACGCTGCCCTTCTTGTCCACTGCGATGCCGTTCGCGTGGTCATCGTTGTTGCCGCCCAGGAAAGTGCAATACTTGAACGACGATCCCATGGAATTGAGCTTCAAGACGAAGACATCAAATTGCCCTCCGCCGTAAACCGGCTGAAGCGGACTTGTCGTTGGGAAGTCCGGAGAACTGGTTGAGCCTGTAACGCAGATGTTCCCCGACGGATCCAGAGCGATGTCGGCATCTCCATAGAGAAAGTTATCGTTGCCGCTGCCGCCGAGGTAGGTTGAGAAGGCCACTGTCGAGCCGGTGTTGCTCAGCCGAACGATGAAACAGTCGGATTCCCCTGCGTTGTTGGGCTGTAACGCATTCGCCGTCGGGAAATCCGTGGACCGGGTCTCGCCGGTGACGTAGCCATTCCCCAAGCTGTCCACCGCAATATCCAACACTTCGTCAAAATCGCTGCCGCCCAGGAAGGTGGAGAAGGCCAGAGCGGAACCCTCGGAATTCAGCTTGGAGATAAACCCATCGGTCTGGCCCCGGAAAGTGTTCTGAAAGGCCCTTGAGGTCGGAAAATCAGAGGAGGAGGTGGCGCCGCAAACATACGCGTTGCCTGTCGAATCAACAGTGATGTCTCCGTCGCCGTAAAACTCGTTGTCAGGCCCGCTGCCTCCGAGGAATGTGGAATACAGAAGCGTCATCCCTGAAGCGCTGATCTTGGACACGAACACGTCCAGGTCGCTGTTGAGTGTCTGGTCAAACGCCTTGCCCGTCGTCGGGAATCCTTCTGAGGACGTGTTTCCAGTCACATAGATGTTGCCGGAATTGTCCCGAGCGATTCCCCATCCCGCATCGTCCGCGCCGCCGCCCAGGTATGTCGAATACATTAGACCCGACCCTGTGGAGTTCAGCTTTGCCACGAAGACGTCCGTTCCTCCGGCGTTCCTCGTTTGCAGGGGGATCATAGTTGGGAAGTTGGTGGACGCCGTAACCCCCACAACGCAGGCGTTCCCCGAGCCATCCACCACGATGCCGCCAGCCTGGTCGCGAGCGGTTCCGCCGAGGTAAGTGGAATACAGAATCGACGTTCCCGTGGAGTTAATCTTGAGGACGAAAGCATCCTCGTCTCCCGCCTCGGTCCGCTGGAAAGGATTCTTGGGTGTCGGGAAGTTCATGGAGCGCGTTCTCCCGGTGATGTAGGCATTGCCCGTCGAATCGACCGCGATGCCGAAGCCTTCATCTTCAGAAGATCCTCCAAGATAGGTCGAGTAGACCAGCGCAGGGTCAATGATGAGCGGACGCGTCTTGTCATAGGAGGCGAGGTGGAATCCGAAGGAATTGGATTCGTGATGCAGGTCGTAGCTTGCGGCGACCAGACGCTTCTGCCCCTCAACCACCTGGTAGACCGTTGGTTCCTTCCAGCACACCGGACCCGCTGAGGTCTCGGCAACCAGGTCTCCGTTCGCCTCGATTCGCAGCGAAGGCTCCCTTTGACCTACCGACAGTCCCTCCAGTGTAACCTGGATTCCGTGCGGGTCGGCTCCGGGGGCGACCACGAAGTCATATTCCAGTTGGCGGTGGTTGCCGTAGAAATCGAGGTCCACCCCCTGGTACACGTCGTGGTAACGCACCCGGGCAAACTGAGGAACGTTCGTATGCCAGCCCTCCGAGCCCTCCCCTTTGAAGTAGTTGCTCCTGCCGGGCAATCGCTCCACAGCCGAAACCTCTGGCGCCGCGTTGGCCCCAGCCAACCGCATGCGCAAGACGGCCGACTGCGAGTCAGGAACTTCTTTGTTCTGTGGACGAACCCCCCGTTTCCTTTCTGAATTCGCGCGGGTCGGGCGGTTGACGTCCCGATGGATCGACAACACGGCTTCCGTCGGAGTGAGAAACAGCGCGTATCCGCTGCCTCGCGAGAGGTACTTAACCCGACGATCGGTTTGTCCCTGATTCTTCTCAAAGGCCAAAGGCAGGTCACTGTAGGCGGCCTTGATACCGGATCGCGCGTGGGCAGGCGCGGACAAATCTGCCGGCTTGCCTCGGTCGCGATTGGCGAGCGACTGCTGCAATGAGAGGTTAGACAAGATCGGGTTGGGAGCTGCCGTTGGAATCGCAATCGGCTTGGAGTTGCCTTCGCGCAACTGCCAGGCCCCTCCCGCTGCCAAGAGGCAAAGGCTTATGAAGGCAAGGGCTTGAATGGAGTTCCTGTAGTGTGGTCTTATCATGGAAACCTCTCCGTTTTGATCTGTGGCGCCGTGCTTTGTCCCGCCGCCCACCAGCTTCTCCTGCGACAACGCCAATGGAATTATAGTTTCCCAAGCACGGATGTCAAGCAAGTTGGCACGTTTGGCCTTGTTGCAGGCGCTGCCGCCTGGACTTTCGCACAATGCAGCACGGTATTCCAACCGACGGCCACACCTGACTTGCAGAGGTCGCCCGGCTCGAAGTCGCTCTTGGCGGGTCCTTCTGAACCGGTCCTTCCGATCGAAGCTGATGGGTCAGGTTTTGGACGACTTGGCCCTCCATCTTGTTCCTCTCAGGGTCAGGGGATGGCATTCTTAGAGCCATCACCCGGGAGCATCAGTAGTTGGTCCGCGCGATTCAATCTTGACTATCGGCCTCCGGGGCCCAAAATTCCACCCGACGGCCACGCTCAACTTCCAGCGATAGAAGGTCTCGAAGCCTCTCCTGGCGAGTGGTTGTGAAGCGGTTCCTCCAGTCGAACCGGGAAGGTGGAGCGGTGGCCGACCAGGACTATCACCTTGTTTGTGTCGGGGAGTCAGGAAGCCATGGCGATCGACAAGAGAATCCTCCGGATGATGGAGGAAGACATCGAAAAGTACCGGCAGATGATTGCCTTCGATCCGAAAAATGCGGCAGCTCACTCCTATCTTGGAGAGACCTATCTCAAGCTGGGAAATCACGATGGAGCCATCGAGGCCTTCGAGACGGTGATCCGGTTGCTTCCTGAGCACTCTGAGAAGGAGCAATACAAGCTTCGGACTGCCATCGAAGCGAAAGCTCGTCAGGAAGTCCCAATGATCCGGTGCAACCACTGCCGGGCGGAGATCCTCGAGTCGTCTCGTGTGTGTTCGGCTTGTGGTCAGAATCCCCGGGAGAACTTCCTCACCTGGCTTGTACAAAAGGAGAACTTAAAGGACGTTCTTAAGACCACTGCCGGGTGCATGGTCGTGATCACCTTGCTCGTCGCCTTCCTCGGAACCTTGCCGATCGAAGTCCTGGGAACGCTCATCATGTCAACTTTGGTCGTGGGGTTCATCATCCTTTACCGCGCGTTTTGAACCGGCCGCTGCTCAGTGATGGATACTTCAATTCTTGATGAAAAGCTCTACTCTTTACCGGCCTCGCCGGGTGTGTACCTGATGCAGGACGCACGGCGAAAGGTGATCTACGTCGGCAAAGCGGTATCGC
>JACQGJ010000051.1 GCA_016199605.1 Armatimonadota bacterium
CGGGAGACGTTGCTGGAGTGTGGGTTGATCGAGCCAAGCGACCTCAAGAAACTGCTCCCGATCGTTCGCGAAGGTGGCAGTGACAGCGCCACCATCGACAATGTGCTGGAGTTGCTCGTGAAGGCCGGCCGCAGCCCGGCCCACGCCATGATGATGCTGATTCCGGAGGCCTGGGAGAACCATGAAACCATGCCGCAGGAGAAAAAGGATTTCTACGAGTATCACGCCTGCCTGATGGAACCGTGGGATGGCCCCGCGTCGATAGCGTTTACGGACGGCAAGACCATCGGCGCAACTCTCGACCGCAACGGCCTGCGGCCTTCGCGATACTGGGTGACCAAAGACGATCTCGTTATCATGGCCTCCGAAGTCGGGGTGCTGGACATTCCTCCTGACAGGATCGCGATCAAGGGCCGGTTGGAGCCGGGTCGCATGTTCCTGGTCAATATGGAGGAAGGTCGCATCGTCGACGATAACGAGCTGAAGCTCAAGCTGGCGCGGGAGAAACCCTACGGTCTGTGGTTAAAGGATCACCTGGTGCCTCTCGAGGAATTCCCTGAGGCGCCGCACCTCGAGGCCCCGGACCACGATACGCTGCTTCGGCGTCAACAAGCCTTCGGGTATACGCTCGAGGACCAGAAGTATATCCTGGGTCCGATGGCGACAGAGGGTCAGTGGGCCATCGGGTCCATGGGAACGGACACGCCGCTCGCAGTGCTGTCCGACCAGCCGCAAGTCCTTTACAACTACTTCAAACAGCTTTTTGCCCAAGTGACGAACCCGCCTCTCGATCCCATTCGGGAGGAACTTGTAACCACCGTGCAGACTTACCTCGGGGGTGAGGGCAATCTCCTCAAACCGACCCCCGAAGGTTGCCACCAGATCCTGATCAAGTCGCCCATCCTGAAAGACGAGGAGATGGCCAGGCTGAAACAGGTCAAGGGCTGGCGACGGTTCAAATCGGTGACGCTTCCGACGCTCTTTCCCGCAGAGGAGGGCGCTCACGGCCTGGAACAATCTCTGGACGGATTGTTCGTCGCCGCTGACAAGGCCATCGAAGACGGAGCCAACATCGTGATCCTGTCCGACCGAGGCGTGGAGGAAGAGAAGGCTCCGATCCCTTCCTTGCTTGCGTGTTCCGGGCTGCACCACCACCTTGTGCGCGCCGGAACTCGCACGATGGTCGGCATCGTGGTCGAAACCGGCGACGCGCGGGAGGTCCACCACTTCTCTCTGTTGCTCGGTTACGGAGCCAGCGCGATCAACCCCTACGTCGCCTTCGAGAGTCTTGAAGAGATGGTGCGGGAACGCTTGCTGAACGACGGGTTGGACTGCGAGAAAGCCCTCGAGAATTACATCAAGGCGATCAAGAAGGGTGTCGTCAAGGTGATGTCCAAGATGGGAATCAGTACCCTTCAGAGCTACCAGGGCGCGCAGATCTTTGAAGCCATCGGTTTGAGCGAGGGGTTCGTCGACAGATATTTCACCAAGACGCCTTCCCGCATCGGTGGCATCGGCCTGGAGGAGGTCGCACAGGAAGTCCTCGTCCACCATCACCGGGCGTTCCCCAAACGCGCCGTCGGGCCGAACCTTCTTGCGTGGGGCGGCCAGTTCCAGTGGCGTCGGGAGGGAGAGTACCACCTCTTCAATCCCGAGACGGTCTACCGACTGCAACACGCCACGCGATCGGGTCGCTATGATCTCTTCAAAACCTACACGCAGCGTGTTAACGACCAGAGTCAGCGTCTGTGTACCCTGCGCGGTTTGATGGAGTTCCGCCTGGGCGAAGTTACCTCGGTTCCTCTTGAGGAGGTCGAGTCTGTCGAAAGCCTCGTCCGGCGCTTCTGCACCGGAGCCATGTCCTACGGTTCCATCAGCCTTGAGGCGCATCAGACGCTGGCGATCGCCATGAACCGGATGGGCGCGTGGAGCAATACGGGGGAAGGCGGGGAAGACCCGGACCGCTACATGCCTGAGCCGAATGGAGACAGTCGGCGGAGCCGAATCAAGCAGGTGGCCTCCGGTCGTTTCGGGGTCACGAGCGAATACCTCGTAAGCGCCGATGAGTTGCAGATCAAAATGGCGCAGGGAGCCAAACCCGGCGAGGGCGGCGAGCTGCCGGGGCACAAGGTCTACCCGTGGATCGCCAAAACGAGGCACACGACTCCCGGCGTGGGACTCATCAGTCCACCTCCTCACCACGACATCTACTCGATTGAGGACCTTGCGCAACTCATCTACGACTTGAAGAACGGCAACCCTCGCGCGCGCATTGCGGTGAAGCTGGTAGCTGAAGTGGGGGTCGGGACAGTTGCTGCGGGTGTGGCGAAAGCCCACAGCGACGTGGTGCTGATCAGCGGCCACGATGGCGGCACGGGCGCAAGCCCGATCACCTCCATCAAGTACGCAGGTGTTCCCTGGGAATTGGGTCTTGCCGAGACGCAACAGGTGCTGGTGGAAAACAAACTCCGGGATCGGATCATCGTCCAGACCGACGGCCAGTTGAAGACCGGTCGCGATGTGGTGATCGCTGCTCTGTTGGGCGCGGAGGAGTACGGATTTGCGACCGCTCCCTTGGTAGTCATGGGCTGCGTCATGATGCGCGTCTGCCATCTCGACACGTGTCCGGTCGGCGTGGCCACGCAGAATCCCCAACTGAGGAAGAACTTCACCGGGAAAGCCGATTACGTCGTCAACTTCTTCCGGTTCATTGCTCAGGAAGTTCGTGAGTTGATGGCCCAGCTCGGCTTCCGAACGATGGATGAGATGATCGGTCGCAGCGATCTTCTCGATATGAAGAAGGCCGTCGATCACTACAAGACGCGAGGATTGGACTACAGCCGGATCTTCTACCGACCCGAGGTGGGGCCGGAGGTGGCGGTGCGGCGTATGACGTCTCAGGATCATGGGATTGACCAGGCGCTTGACCAAGGGTTGCTCGCCCACCCCGACGTTCGCGCCCTTCTCGACATGCCCGTTCAGGTGACATGGTGTCCCTCGGTGCAACACTCCAATGGCTGCGAACCCATCCAGAACGCCGCGGCGGTTGAAGTGCCTGAAGTTTGCCTCGATCTGCCCATCCGCAACATCCATCGGACCGTCGGGACAATTCTCGGCAGCGAAATCACCCGTAAATTTGGCGCGGAGGGTCTGCCGGAAGACACCATACTGATCAAGTTCACGGGTTCAGCCGGGCAGAGCTTTGGAGCGTTTCTTCCACGGGGACTCACCTTGATTCTTGAGGGCGACTCGAACGACTACATGGCCAAAGGTCTTTCGGGCGGAAAGGTCATCGTCTACCCACCCAAACAGGCAACGTTCATTCCCGAAGAGAACACCCTGATTGGCAACGTCGCGCTCTATGGCGCCACCAGCGGGAAAGCCTTCTTCCGGGGCCGCGCCGGCGAGCGTTTCTGCGTCCGGAACTCAGGCGCCCACGCCGTTGTGGAGGGAACCGGCGATCACGGCTGCGAGTACATGACAGGAGGCATCGTCGTCGTGCTGGGGAGGACCGGTCGGAACTTTGCTGCGGGCATGAGCGGAGGCATGGCCTTCGTTCTCGACGAAAGCGGTGACTTCCCGATTCACTGCAACCTGGAAATGGTGGATCTGGAGCCGTTCAGCGATCCGGAAGACCAGAACCTGGTCCACCACCTGCTGCGTGAGCATCGTGACTATACCGGCAGCACGGTGGCTGCGCGCGTCCTGGAGAACTGGGCGGAAATACGAGACAAGTTCACGAAGATTATGCCGAGAGACTACCGACGGGTCCTGGAAGAGCAGAAGCTGGACGCTCTCCAGTCTGAGGATGGAAACGGTGACGCCGAACTGGACGTAGACTTGGTTGAAGAAGCTGCGGCGGAGGTCAGGCTTGGGTAAGGTCACCGGCTTCCTCGAATACGAACGCGAGACCCCACCGCGGAGACCCGTGGAGGAGCGGCTCAACGA
>JACQGJ010000342.1 GCA_016199605.1 Armatimonadota bacterium
CCTGCAATCTCATTCACCTGCCAGACAAGCTGGACAGGGGTCAGGAGGGAACTGGCGGACCGCTGTCCTTAGCTCTCCAAACTTATTCACCGGCGAGATGAACTCGCAGGGGTCTCCCAAGTCTTATAATACAACTCCAGTCTGGCACAGAGATTGCGCTTGCCAAAGCGCCAGAGTATAATTGCGACCTGAAACTGGGATCCAATGACCCGCATTGCCAGAGGTGATTCTGACGACGTTTCCGCGTAGCTCACATCTCACGTCCCTCGCTTCACGTTTCGCGCTGCTCCTGTTGCTCCACTGCTCCCCCGCGCCTGGGCCTCGGCTCTCTCCGAGTTCATGGCGGCGATCAGAGAGGATCGCGATCCGATGGTGACCGGGGAAGCCGGAGTTGCGGTTTTGGAGGTAACGGACGCAATTATTGCCTCTGGTTCGACCCACCAGCCTGTGTCCTTGGGGAGCTGATCTCAGCGCAAGAGAGGCAAGTCGATGGAGTTGAAGGAACAAATCATGCCCGAAACACAGGCCGGCAGCCACGACGAGGTCACCGCGTCGGTCTGGTTTCAGCCGACCTTCCTGAAGTACGCCTACGTTGACCCGCGCTCATGCCGGGAAGAGAGGCAAAGGGTTCAAGCCGAGGATCGGGGAGTTTATGACGGATTCATGCGACAGCTTGAGAGTGACGGTTGCCGCGTCGGTGAGGTCATCTCCCAGTTCAATGACCGTTTCGGCGCGTCACGGCGGGTGCGGGCCGCCCGCGAGGCAAAGAAGAAGGAACGCTGTGGGAGTTGGAGTGGGTGGTATGACGCCCGTCTCATGATCGCAACCGCCCTCGGTGCCCCCGAGCCAAAGTGGATCAACGGGAGTTGGTGGCACGACCGTGACTGCCCCGCTCTGGAGTGGGTGGATTCTGTCGAAGACGTTATGCAGATCCCGGTTCCGGATTGGCAACGCGTCCCGCAGTTCCAGAAGATGCTGGATTCACGAGACCTGTGGCAAAAGGAGTACCCAGAGGAACCGCCCTCCGGCTTCGGCATTACCCTCGATCTGACTGTTCCAGGCAGAGGGCTCGCGCAGTTTGTAAACTATCCGTCCTTCGTAGACCTGGGGATTGTCTTCCTGGGAATGACGCGGTTCCTGACAGTCCTGGGGAGTGATGCTGCGCTGGCTCGGGCCCTCATGGACTTGATCTTTGAGCTGACAACCGGCTACACGGAGTTCCTGCTCGAGTTGAAACCGGAGAGGATTGAAGCCTTGTGTGGATTCGGGGGCGATGCCACATGCCTGTTGTCTCCCCAACTCTACGAAACCTACGGTCTCGGTTGGGATGCGAGGCTGTTTGATTTCGTCCGCAAGACACACCAGACCCCCGACGACCTCCCCTGCAATCTGCACTCATGCGGCCCCTCCGGCCATCTCTACGACGCTTGGGGCAGACACCCTTGCCAACGGAACCTCACCACGCTGCAAACCCGCCTGCTTCCCGGCGAGGTCAAGCGGCTGCGTGATAGCCTGCCAAATACTCAGTTGGAGTTGACCCTGCACCCGCCGCATTTCGACGTGGTCCAGGCTGATCCGTCGGAGACAAGGGATGTTCTGCGCCAATCGGCGAAGGACGCAGGCTTTCGCAACGTACACTTCACAATTGCGGCGGTGGTTCATCGCCCAGAGGACATGGGGAGAGTGGTAACCAATCTGACAGCGTGTCATGAGACGATGGAAGAGATTGCGATGTATGGGGAATGACCGAGTTGTACTCATTAAGGCTGAAAATGCACCGTTCCACCCTTGGTAGCGAAGGGCTTGTTTTCAACCTTAACGAGTATGGTGCGCCGTCCGGACCTGTCTGATCCACTGCTCCAGCGATCCCGCTTGCAGCCGCCAGAAGGCCGTCTCACGGGTTACCCTCAGGGTCCCCAACCGGGGCGGCTCCTCATTTCCCATCACATCAACCCGCGCCGCCCGGCCGCTGCGAAAGCGCAGGACGAACTCGTCCCCATCGGTCCATCCTGCGAGCACGAGGCCTCCCGTCGTGCGGAAGAGGTAAAGGTGTGCTTCCGCGGGATGGGCCTCGACAATGAACTGCGCGCCATGCAGCAATCTGCCGGAGGTGGCGATGGCGACGGCAAAGGGCACAGGTACGCCCTGGAAGTCAACGAGGTTCTGATTGATGGGCATGCGTTGGTGCCAGGGCAAGGGGTAGGTGTGCATGAGGTAGAAGAAGGTCTTCTCTATGCCGGCGCTCAGGTTCCGCGCCAGAAGGCGAGGCACGCTGAAAGCGGCTTCGCGACAGGTTCTGCCTTCCACGTCGAAGAGACCCGCATCAGCTTCCCGGTACCTGTCACCGAGAAGGGCATCCCTGCTGTTCCTGCGTTCCGTGACGAAGGGGGGAACATGCTGCTCGTAGAAACTGGCGCCGAAAGCCGCATCCTCGGTGTCCCACAGAGGCTTCTCCCCGCCGTTCGCTCGCATGATTTCGCGAAGTATTGCGACCTTCTCTCGAATCAGGGGATCCGCGCCGCTGTAGTGAACCGCTGCCACATCGAAGCAGTCCGTGCCGCTGTGTTTCAGGACCTTTTCCAGCCACTCCGCGCTATCCAGGTTCACCCCGCCCAAACCCACCACAATGCAGTTAGGTCGGGCGCGCTTGGCGGCGGTGTAGGCGCTGCGCATCAGGTGGGCGTATTCTTCCGGAGTGCCCAACCAGCCTCCACCCCAGCAGGGCTCGTTCCAGATCTCCCATGCCGGGATGTCCGGGTAGTGCGAGACAAGCTGGAAGACGTAGTTCTCAAACTCGGACCAGTCACGAGGCGGGCAGCGAAGGTGTAAGGGCGAGTCGGGAGGGTTGGCTGCCCATGCAGGAGTTCCGTAGAGGGCCCCCATCACTTTGAGTCCGTGCCTCGTTGCACTGACGAGACTGTCGTCATACCACTTCCATTCGCCCTTGCTCGGCTCTGTGTAGGACCACCAACTGAAGCCCGCCTGATCCATGAGCCTCACCCAGCCGAATCCGAGCCGCCGCGCCAACGCGGTGATTCCGGGGTCCAGAGAAGGGCATACCCCAAGCAGCGGGTTCAATGGAGACGCCCCCTGATCAGGCAAAACAACCCAACTGGTGAGGTCACACCGGGCCAGCGGCTTCCTAGAGCTGTCCAGCAGTTCGGCGCGGGCCTTGAAGGCCCCGCTTGCCGTGGGTTTCCACCGGATCGGCGCGGGCGGCCAGTTTGTAGTACTGCCCTGGGCAACCTGTTTCGCCCTGCCCCAGAAGTCCACCACCGACAGGACATAAGTCCCCTCGCCAGAGATCTCGCCAGCGGGCCGGAGGTGTACCGTATCGGTGGGTGAGTAAATGAAGTTGGCATGGTCAGGAGTCAATTTCGCGTGGGCAAGGGCGCGAGACTGACCTTGTGGACTGCGGGCTTCCATCAACGTTTTCTGAAAGCGGCCACTGGCCAGGTCCCGGATCTCCTCGGGCGCGAGCGGGCGCGACCAGATGGCCAGATCGTCGTAAACTCCGTCGGCCCAGGTCAAGGGCGTGTAGCCGGGATGCTTGACTGTGCCGCCCAGGTAGAAGTCCTGTTCGGTATGAATACCAGCATGGATGACCCCTGGCACGAGATCCTCGGCTCCCATTTCGCCGTCAAGGTAGAGACGCCGGCGCGTGCCCTCACGGGTGGTCAGCCAGGTTGCAGCCAGATGGTGCCACTCGCCGGGCTTCCATGACACCTGGACGTGGGGATCCCATCGCCACTCCCAGCCGCTACCGGGTTTCTGCTGACCAGAGGCGAAGTAGATGCCTCCGCCTTTGGAGGTCCAGTAAATCATGAAGCCGTCACCCGCACCGGTGGCGCACGTGAACATCTTGCGTACCCGCTCGGGTTCCTCCACGCGGAACTCCCATGCCGGGCAGACCCAGAACGCCAGAGAGCCTTCCCGGTTGCGCATGTTCGTGCCACACGGGTACGCCAGTCCTACCTGACCCTCCGCGCTGCTCACCCTCAAGCCCTGGCCGTTCCGACCTGCCGAGAACGCGAAGGGCCCCTTCAAGGTCAGTTCTGGAAAGCCGCGAATAAACGCCGCTTCGGCGCTGCCTTCAAAAGGGGCGTAAACCAGCAGCCCCTCGGTAATAGAGCCTTCAACAGGCAGACAGCACAACACCGCTGCACTGGCAGCACAGAGATACAGAAAGTTCACCATGGGTCTCAGGGGCATCATGCGCACCTTGCCAAGGGAGTTGCCGACTTGCTTCCGCTGCGGTAGAATACGTCTCGCAACAGACTGCCGAGGATCACCTGGGGATTTTTCTTCATTATCGGACGGCGATGTTAGCACTTCACGAGGATCTCTGTCAAATCCTTCTCCGGAGACGCGGTGCTTGCTGAACAACGTGAGATGATGCCGACGTCTTCGGTCATATACTCGTTGAGGTTGACGAAAACACCACATTGTTGTGAGACAGTTGGACTGTCGAACCTACCACGGCGGGCGGGTTCGACAGTCCAACTGTCTCACAACAGGGGATTCTCCTCCTTAGCGAGGATATACCCTTACAGGAGGTCACGGTGAAAACGACTGAAGTAGTGGAACGCTACTGGCGTCCCAAGTATGATGCCTATCTTGCCGCGTTGACGGAGCAAAGGGCGGAGGGCTTTCCACAACGCTTCACCTCCAGGAGCGACTGGCAGGCCTTTCGCCGCCGACTGTTGCGCGGCCTGAGCGCCATCGCAAATTTTCCGTCCCGACGCTGTCCTCCTCGAAGTCACGTGCTGGCCCTTGAGACCGTAGAAGGCGTCCGGCGCGAGGAGGTAGACTTCGAGGTGGATGGCTACTACGTGAAGGCTGACCTGTACCTGCCGGAGGACTCGAACTGGCCCTGTGCCGCCATGACGATCTCGCCGGGGTGGGTCCAGTTCAAGCGAGATGACTGCTACGTGGATACCGGCACACGCTGGGCGAGAGGGGGATTCGCCTCTCTGGTCGTTGAGCATCCGGGGGCCATTACGAGCTACGATGGTGCGGATTTGACGACACACGAGGTGATGTGGAGACAGATGATCCTGGGCGACGTCGTGGGGCGTCCCCATATCTTGATGGAATCCTTTGAGATGCTGCGCGGCTATGACTACCTCCTGACACGACGGGAGGTAGACGGCCGGCGCGTGGGGGTAACGGGCCTGTGTCAGGGGGGAATCTGCACCTGGTTTGCCGGGGCGCTGGAGCCGCGCTTTCGACTTGTCGCTCCGGTCTGCATCAGCACGTATGCGGCCTGGGCGACCGACTACCACTTTTATGCCTCTCTCGGAGACCCCTCTCCCTATCCTCCCGGCCTTCTCCGCTATGGTGACGTGCAGCACGTGCTGGCGTGTGTCGCGCCACGACCCCTGGTTGGCTTCAATAACATGGGGGACCAGTGGTGGCCCGGTCGCGGTTGGGACCAGGTGGATGCCCTCTGCCGGAATGTCTATCAGTTTTACGGTGTACCCGAGCGCATTCAACTGTATGAAGAGAACCACTGGCATCGACTGGACGGACCCTTTGCCGAGCGTATTCTGGAATGGATGCAGCGGTATCTGGGCAGGAAAGGGGAAGGACATGCACAACGCTGAGGGAAGATACTCACAGATCGAGTACTACCGCCGCGAAATTGGGGGAGCGGCCCGGAGTCACCCCGGATCGTTTGAGAGCCTGGCAGCGTATGAGACCTATGCGAGAAGTCTGCGCGCGACTCTGAAGCGACTCATCCAGGCTCCTCTATTCACAAGCCCGCCGGTCGCAGAGACGCGTCGCGTCGCAAGTCATGGAGTGTGCGTGCGGGAGCATCTTTCGGTTTCACTTGACCTTGGGTTCACTGCTCCGGCCTTTCTCTGGCGTCGGCACGACTCCAGGCCAGGATCAGCGGTGATCTTTGTCCCTGGGGCGATGTTGCCGGAGGACCCCTGGGGGGCTCGGTCGCAGGGGAAGTGGAAGTATGAGCTTAATCACTTCGCGGAACGGTTGGCGGAAGCGGGCATAGCGGTTCTCATCCCTGACCTCAGTCCGATGGATGGCGAGTCCGCCCATGGCGGCGCCTATCGCGCGGGTCCTCCCGAATTTTCCATCGTAGCGTCCAGTCTGGCAAAAGTGCTGGGCATCTCCTATGTCGGCTTCCAGGCCAATCTGCTCAACCACCTGGCGACATACCTGAGGGAACGCCCCGAGGTCACGGACGTGGGGATCGTTGGGTTTCAGGCGTTCTTCCCCGTCGCGATGGCGGCTGCCGTGAACCCGCGGCTGCGCGTTGTCGTCCAGCAGGGCCGATGCCCCACCTGGGCACGCATAGCCAGGGACTTCTCGTGTCTTGACCCGTGGCGCTGGGAGGAGATGACTGTTCCAGGCTTGTTGAAGCATGGCGATATGCAGCATGTGGCGGCTTTGGCAGTTCCGCGTCCGCTGCTCCTCTCCGTGCCTCCAACCGAGCGTCGAGGCGAGGTACCGAAGATGTTGCGCACCGTCTACGGCCTCTATCCCGGCGCTACAACGATGGAGGTTCTGCCGCAGACGAAAGCAGAGACGATGGAGGCACATATCACAGAATTCCTCACCACTGGCTTCGGCAAGGCGTCGTTGGGAAGTTGAATGACTGTCGGCCCCTCCGCAGGCTGGTACATCTGGAGCATCCCTTCGTTACAGTCTTCCCGTCTCTGTGCCGGAGCGAAGGAAGTGGTTTGCAGCCTGTGGTCGATCTCCAACGCGAGCACCAGCAAGCTGATGCATCAGATGTAATGTAAGCCGGGGCGCACAACGAATGCCTGTGGAGGGATCCCTCCAGACAGCGCAACTGGCGCTGCTCCAGGACCCGAAGACGAGTCATCCCTTCTACCGGGCTGCATTCGTGGATGTGGAGGGACCGAGGCAAGAGCAGCCTCCATTCGGCCCCCAACTCATGTTTGCTGGACTTATGCGGAAATTATTGTTCTGCTTCTAATCTTCGGCGTATAATAGAGTGCCATGCAATATGTCGAGCGAGAAATCGAAATCCAGGTTCGTCGAGCTTTGGCGAGAGAGAAGAGTGTTCTTCTGCTGGGACCTCGC
>JACQGJ010000336.1 GCA_016199605.1 Armatimonadota bacterium
ACGGTTGTGTTCTTCTTCTTCCTGTTCACCACAGTCGAGATTCCGGCTTTTGTCTTCCTGGGGATCTGGTTCCTCTTTCAGTTCCTGAATGGAATCACGGAACCGATTGCCGGGGCCGGAGGCGTCGCGACCTGGGCCCACATCGGGGGCTTTGTGGCGGGACTCTACTTCGCCAGGAAGTGGAATAACCGTCCGAAGCATCGTGGAGCCAGTTGGTCGTAGCGATGAAGGATAGCAACGGTTCGATTGGCCGATATCCCCGAATCCCCTCGAGTGAGGCGCACCGGTGCCCCATCGCCATCTTCGGCAACTTGGTTGCATGGTTCAGTCGTTTCATTGACATTCACGTCAGCCCTCCAGTATAATAAGCCCGCAGCACCGGGAACTCCCCCGTCAATTGCATATCGGATTGTGAACTCCGGCATCGCTACCCCTCCAGGCTCGGCAAGAGGTCGGCAGTACACAGTAGAGGATTTCTCTGAATATCCAGGAAAAGTTGAGTGGGAAATAGTGGAAACTCGAGGTGTCATCTGATCCATGGTGGTCTCCCAGACTCGTAGAGTTCGAGCGTTGTTACGACAACTTGATGGGAAGAGCGAATCCGCTCAACGACCGATCATCGACCAACTTGTGGCCCTGGGATCCTCGGCGGTTGACGCTTTGTCGGAGGCAGCGGAATCTGGGGAAACCTTCCAGATTCGCATGGCTTCCGCGACGGCGCTGGGGGAGATCGGGCTTAAGAAATGCGTCAAGCCGCTGATTCGAGCTCTCGGGGACACGAGCCTGAACGTCCAGCGAATGGCGGTAGCAGGCCTCATTGCCATCGGCCCTGCCTCCGTGGATGAGTTGCTCAGGGCCATGAAGAGTGACGATGACGCGGTGCGCAAATGGTGCGCCGAAGCTTTGGGGAAATGCGGCACCAAGGCGGTCGCGTCGGTGCTCGTCGCTCGATTGCCTGATGAGACGACGGAAGTGCAGAAAGCGATCATCATCGCTTTGGGTGAGCTTGGAAGCAAGCGGGCAGCCCCACAACTGGTGACGGTTCTGCGCGGCGAGAACGTGGATCTGACCCGCTACGCAGCCGAGGCCTTGGGCAAACTGAAGGACGAATCGGGGATCGACGCTCTCATCGAGTGCCTGGAGTCGCCAAGCACCGACGTGAGAAAGGCTTCTGCCGATGCGCTGGTCTCCATCGGCCCCGGAGCGGTGCCGGCGCTCATCGACTGTCTGCACCACCGCAACTATGCAGTTCGACGATGGGCCGCAGAAGCCCTTGGCAAGTTGAAGGACGTCCGGGCCGTCAAGTCGCTCATCGATGCTCTTCATGATGAGAACGAACGTGTCCGCCGGTACGCGGCTTTGGCTCTGGGCGAGATTGGGCACCGGCCTTCGGCGAAGGCGCTCAAGCACCTTCTAACCGATCCGACCCAGGATGTGCGGTTCAGCGCGGTGAAGGCGGTGGCGAGCATCGGTGGCCCCGAGGCCTTGGAGCCTTTGACCACAGCTTTGACCGATACCGACTGGGTGGTCCGTCTGACTGCGGCGCAAGGGCTGGGAGACCTGGGCGATCCGACGTGTGTGCCTTTGTTGTGTGAGTGTTTGAAGGATCCTGAGTGGAGCGTGCGTTTCCACGTGGTGAGCGCTCTGGGGAAGATCGGGGAACGGTCCGCAGTCATTCCCCTGATCAAAGCGCTGGGGAATGACAAGCTGGCGGTGCGCAAGAACGTGATCCTGGCCTTGGGCACCCTGAGGGACCCGCGAGCCCGACCGGCCTTGACTCGCTACCGCCGAGACCACGATGCCGAGATCGCCGAGGCGACGGATACGGCGCTTGCCATGTTGCCCAAAGTGCCGCGGACGGCAGTGAAGAAGAAGGCATAACCCCGGAGGTTCCGACGGATCAAGATGGTCCGTCGGCGGTATGGAAGTGACGGAGATGGAAGGCGACAAGGTTGTCACGCTCAATCGGAAGGCCCGGCACGACTACGATATCCTTGAAACCTGTGAGGCAGGAATCGTTCTCAAGGGAACCGAGGTCAAATCGGCGCGAAATGGGCGGGTGAGCCTCAACGAAAGCTACGCGAAGGTGATCGGCAGTGATGCCTATATCCTTGGGATGCACATCGCTCCCTATGAAGCCGGCAATCGCGAAAACGCGGAGCCGACTCGGCCCCGTCGGCTCCTGCTCCACCGGCGAGAGATCAGCCATTTTACCGGCAAGACTCAGGAGCGGGGACTGACATTGGTGCCGCTCAAGTTTTACTTCCAAAGGGGCCGGGCCAAAGTAGAGTTGGGCCTGGGACGGGGTCGTAAGACACATGATAAACGGCAAGTCCTTGCCGAACGCGATGCACAACGTGACATCGACCGCACCTTGACAAACAGGGATTACTGAAAGCGATGACTGAAGGTAGGGGGTTTACGGCACTGACGACCCCCATCGATTCTCAGTCCTGGAATATCAACCAACCACAAGAAATGGGGGCGATCGGGTTCGACGTGGAGAGTTGAGGACGTTAGCAGCGAGCGGAGGTCCCACAGACTCCTTAAACCGTGGAAAACAATCAACAGCCGAGCCTGAGCTCGCACTCGCCGCTTAATACGGCGTGTCCCTCGGAGGAAGTCGGCGCCTCCGATGTGGGCATCACAAAGTCGACTACCCGAAACTTGGTCTGTTCGAGCCAAGTCAGGGGAATCTAACTCGAACTAACCGGAGGATACCCAGTCTACGGGGGATCCAAAGGTGAAACACAAAACGTAGGCTGCGCTCGGAGAAACTAACGTTCCGTCTTCGCGGACGCGGGTTCGATTCCCGCCGCCTCCACCATTTTTTGCTCCAACAAACTCGCGATTCAGGATCGCGGAACGCTCTGGAAAGGAAGTGATGTCGAATGAGGAAGCTGCGTAAGCGCAGGAAGTCCTGGGGCTGCACTTTGGTAGAAGTCCTGGCAGTAACCGGGGCGATGTCCTCCCTGGGTGGAGGAGCCTTCACGGGAGCCACGGACAAGGCCAAGCAAACGGTTTGCGAGCAGAACCTCCGGCAGTTGGGGCTTGCCGTACAGATGTTTGCCGATGATAACGACGGTAAGTATCCCGAAGCGTGGTTCCTTCCCAAGGACCTGATCAAGGATCCGCGCAGCATTGGCAAACTGCTGATGCCCTATGTCAACAACAAGTCTTTGTTCATGTGCCCATCCGCGCCGGACGCCATCCAGAAGTTTGGTTTGGGGTATCTCTGGAATGATCAGTTGAACAACCTGACCTCTGAGCAGATCACCAATCCCTCCCAGACATGGATGATGACCGATATCAACGCTGCAGCTACGGCTCTGACGCCGGCGCAAGCGAAGCAAGGAAAGGTCGATCTAAGCGCCATTCCCCCGGCCCATGTCGGCGGCTACAACATCCTGTATGCCGACGGACACGTTAAATGGTCGAAAGAGCCGCCGAAGATCCAGCCCATCCTTCAGTCCCCTGGCCCTGGGAAAGGACAACCCCAGCAGCCGGGGCAAGGTGGGGGCGAAGAGGATTAGGGACACGGCACGGCAAGGCCCGACAGCCAGGCGTCTCCTCCGCGGTCCCGGTCTCTGAGGGGTCGCTCAATCGTTGGGCGGCGGCGGCTTATTGCATCGCGCTGACCTTGGTGACCATCACCTGACAAGCCTCCCCGGTCTGCCGGGCGTAAATCACGCAACTCCCATCAGGCTTGAAGGAGGGAGTCATGTCATGTCCCTCGTTGTGGTGCGTGAACGGCTTCCCCTTGCCGCCCGACACCGGAGCGATCCACAGATTACGCGTCCCCGAGTCCTGACAACTGAAAACCAGGAGCTTACCATCCGGGGACCAGGACGAGAAGTCGTCCATGTGGCCGGGGTGGGTGGCAACCAGGCGAGGGTTCTTACCATCGACGTCCATCACCCAGATGTCACGATCTCCCGATTTACCGGAAGTGTAGGAGATAAGAGTTCCGTCCGGGGAGCACGCAGGGCACCGAGCTGACCGGTCGGACGGATTGAGGATAGTAGAGCGCCCGTTCTCAACCTCCACACAGCCGATCGAGGTCCCCGTACCGACCAGTTTGGAGAAGTAAACCTTCTTGCCGTCAGGAGACCAGCAGGGGAACGAGTCAGGGGCGCTGTCTTTGGTGAGATTGCGACCGTCTTTGCCCTCGCTCGTTGCCGTCCAGATGTCATACGTCCCATCTGCGGTGCACACGAACGCAATCGACTTCCCGTCGGGAGACCAGCAGGGCGATTCCTGCAGCCCGATAAACTTCCCAATGAAACGCGGATTGCGTCCGCTGGCCTCCATGACGCACAGCTTGCGGAACCGGGAGAATAGAACCGTCTTGCCGTCCGGAGAATAGCTTGGCCGGAAGTCCATCGTCTTGGCTCCGGAAGTCAGGCCATGACCTCCTTGCTGATGGTCCCACCAGACTCGGTAACCGGCGGCGACGACTAATAAACAAAGAACCACAGGAACGGCGATCTTGCTTCGGGAGAACATACGCGACCTCCCCAGTGAGAGAGATTGGGCCATCACCGATGACCTACTACCCCTCAACCCCTTTGGGAGCAGATTTGTTCCCGATCAGGTTCAAAGCGCTTCCCGCTCGGAACCAGCCAATCTGTTGAGCGTTGAAGGTGTGGTTGAACAGGATTTCGTCCGCGGCTCCGTCCTTGTGCCTGACCGTCATCGTGAGAGGCTGCCCGGGCGACAGCTCGCTAATGTCCAGGGAAAAGCGGTCGTCCTCCTGAATCTTCTCGTAGTCAGCCGGGTCTGCGAAGGTGAGGGGAAGAAGCCCCTGTTTCTTGAGGTTCGTTTCGTGGATGCGGGCGAAGGATTTGGTGAGGATCACTTTGCCGCCAAGATGGCGAGGTTCCATGGCCGCGTGTTCGCGTGACGACCCTTCTCCGTAGTTCTCATCCCCGACCACGACCCATCCCTTTCCCTGGGCTTTGTACTGCCGCGCGACCTTCGGCACTTCGTCATACGCACCCGTCAGTTGATTCTTGACCGTGTTAGCTTTTTCGTTGAAGCAATTGATGGCGCCGATGAGCAGGTTGTTGGAGATGTTGTCGAGATGGCCACGGTACTTCAACCAGGGCCCCGCCATGGAGATGTGGTCGGTGGTGCATTTGCCTTTCGCCTTGATCAGCACTGG
>JACQGJ010000351.1 GCA_016199605.1 Armatimonadota bacterium
CACACGTAGGACAGCCGGAAACGCTGCCCGAGCTTTGGCCGCCACCCGCCGTAAAGTCGTGCGCGGTCCTGACCCTTGACCATCTCCACAACCGCCAGCGTTCTCGCGTCCGCCGGCCAGAAGGAGATGACCTCGCCGTGATCCGCCACATCCACGCTAAAGAAGTCGCGGTTGTTCGCCGAGTCAACGATTTGCTCCCGCGGTGCGGAGGGATCGAACAGGATGACCGCGTCGATTTCCAGCGCCCCGCGCTCGGGGCGCAAGACCCGGTCAGCCGGGTAGCGTAGCGTCACCGCGCGCGGCTGATCGCGTTTCACCATGTCGTAGCCACCATCTCCCACGACACGATGCGCGTACCACCGGTCGTTCGGTTTGGCTGGCGTGGGGAGGAAGCAGTAGCTCAAAGTCAGTGGCTGGTTCAGGCTCACAGTCTGATCGACGAAATGCGCGCGCCACAGCACCTCCTCGGCTCCAGGAACCAACTCCAGTGCCCGCTCACGGTCGGCGGAAGCCCAGTGCCGGTCGTCCTCGGCAGACCACGCAAAGCCGCGGTCGTCGTCGCCCACCCACTCCAACCCTACGGTAACCTGACGCTCCCAGTCACAGCGACTTACCACCGGCGCCGCCAGTCCCTCCGCCGGAATGCTGGTGGAGCCATTGAAGACAGGCAGAAAGTAGCGAGCGTGCTCGCGCGCCAATGGCATCTCCAGCCAGAGCCGATCCAGCCTGCCGCCCTTCCTGTCGGACAGGGACAATTCCACCCACGCAAAGCCGTCAAACTCAACGGTCGTGTTGACCTTCAACTCCCATCGAGGGTGTCCAACCACCCGGCTTCGGGACCGGACCACCGCCCGCGTCTTGCTGGACGTGACCGCGAGCGGTCCCGCAGCGTCGAATTGCAGCGTCACCCCATCGGCTTCCGCGACCAGCCGCATCGGCGCAGCCAACAGGTCTGCGCCAGCGCTCTCGAGGTGCTCCGGCAGGCCGGTGGGACCGAACACGTACCGTCGGCCCCAGACTCGGACCTCGTGGCCCTTCACTACCTCCACCGGCGTCCACGGTGGGATCACCGTATCCTCCCGACCGAGTCGGTTGTGCAGCCACTTCGGAGGTGGTGTCTTGCGGAGACCCCGGGTGAACCGCGTCACCTCCCGGCCAAGACCGTCCAACGCACGCACTATCAGGCGATAAGCGCCCGGCTTCAGTTCCCCGTATCCCGTCCACCTGAACTCGCCCCGTCCCGACCGCGCCGGCTGGATCTTTGTCCATAGACCCCGGCCATGATCTGACACCAAGCGACATTCCACCATCCCCACATCCGATGCGCGGCCGCTCGGCGTGGCGTCTACACCAATCTCCAGCACCCCGGCGGTCGGGAAACACCGGACCTCTACGGCGAGGGGCGCAAGCACATCCAACGGGATGCGCTGCACCAGGAGCGGCTTGCCCTGGCCATCGACCGCGTTGATTTCCAACGCATACGAACCGGGTTCCTTCGGGAAGGCGGGGAGCGTAAGCGGTCGTCGTTCTCCAGCCGCGATCTGCAACTTCGCAGTGCCTGAAGTGTATGGGGTGAGTGCTGGTCTCCCCTGCTCCCCTGCTCCCCCACTCCTCGTCCCCTCCGCTACCTTGCTCGCTTGCACAGCCCCGAAGGTCTGCTTCGGAACCTCCATGATGCGGATGCGAACCGTGACTGCGGCTGGGGCGATTGATGGGGCGACGGCTTCCGCCGTGACGTTGACTTCCAGGCCGCGGGCTGCGACCTCACGGAGGATGATCCGCGGTTGGGCGGCATGGAAGACGAGACTCCCAAACTCAGTTGGAGCGTGCCAGGAGACGCGGCAACCACCCCACTGCGAGAACTCGTTCGTCGGTGTCCAGGCATCACGACCGATCAGCAGTCCCCACATCTCCCCCTCCTGCGGTGTCGGGCGTCCGACGCTGGCGAAGGGGATTGCCCACTCGCCCTCCCAACCGATGTCGGTCGGACGTGCCGCGTAAGACCAAGCGGCATTCCACGCGCTGGCCGCGCCCTGCGCGTCGAACATGGTGCCGATGCTGTTGCCGATAAACTGGAACTCACTGCCTCGGCGGCCCGGATCGAGCAGGATCTCTACCGCGTCGTCGGTGAAGACCGTGTCGTCGCGCCGCCGCGCGTCGGCCCGCGGCCGGGTGCCGTGTGGCATCCAGCATCGCGCGGCCACGTAGAGATTCTCGGAGTCATACCCCACCCAGGCCCGCGTGCGGTACAGCGGCGCGGTCTGCACGCTCAACGCCTCAAACCCGTCCACGACCGCCGCGGCGGCCCATTCCTCCTCCCCCACTGCTCCATCAATCATCGGCGCAACTGCCAGCCGCGGCGCGGCTAACATCGGAGGAACCGCCTCAGCGCCCCGCGCTGTTACAGCCAGGCCGCAGAGTGCAAGTAGCAACACGTATTTCGTCATCAAATCAGCGTTATCTCCCACTTTGGCATCACGTCTTTCGTTCACCCAAGTGCGCTCCCGGGAATATTGGACACGGAGAGTTGGACTCTCCGATCCAGTTCATCCGCAGCCTTCGCGCAAGGCTCGTTGCTTCCAATATTACCGGCGCCGTAGTATACCGTAACCACCACGCCCCGAGGCTATGCTTCACCAGCATGCCGGCTTTCAGTTCCGCGAGTTTCAGCAACTCGGCATAAGACGGCTCCTTTGCGTGGGAGCCCGGTAGCTTCTTTTGACTCAAGGTTCCCTCCCTGTGGTTGGCGGCACCTTTCTTCCGGCACTGCTCAAGATCGCCTTCAAGGCGAGCCCCGAAGCACTCCGAGAATCTGATCCCCAAACCGTTCCAGCCGCCAGGGGACGTCCTGAAGCAGCTCGGCCAGTTCGTGAGGCTGTTGTGGATTGCGCTCGGCAAGACCACAGAGCAGATCGCGCGGCAACACGATGTCGGACTCTACTCCCATCCCGCGGGCCGTCTCTTTGCGCCATTCGCGCAAGGCCTCCAGGCGGGCGAGGTATTGCTCATCTGGACGCGGTGAGCGTGGTGGATAGAGCGGCTCCAACTTCAAGCCACGCTGAACAGCCTGTAGCACGGGCTGACCGTGGCGACGAATTTGCCTCTCGGTCATCCCCGGCAACGACTTGACCTGATTGAGGCTTGTCGGGCAAGCGGAGGCAATCGATGTAAGTGTGGAATCTCCGAGTATCTTGAAGAGGGGACGATCCAGCGAACGCGCCACCTCGTCGCGATAGGCGCACAGTTCCGACAGCACGGCAGCCTGGCGGGGGGTCAGGTCCCGGGCGCCGGTAACGCGCCAAACCGGAGTCGGGTCCCCGTTGGTCGACCGGCCTGGCACGCGGCAGAGATGCGCCAGGTCCTCGGCAGCCAGGGGCCACAAATCCCGAGCGACCAGCTCTGCCCGCAACCGGTCGCGTAGCGGAATCAGGTAATGCGTGTCCACGCGAGCATAGCTGAGCAACAGCGGAGGCAGGGGACGCTGTCCCCAGTTGGACTTCTGGCAACGCTTGTCCGTCGAGACGCCAAACTCAGCCTGCAGAAGGTCGTGCAGCCCCACTTTGTTCCTCGCAAGGAGGCGTGCGGCCATCATCGTGTCGAAGAGATTGTGGATTTCAAACCCAAAGTCGCGCCGAAGGCAGATCATGTCGTACTCGGCAGCGTGAAAGACTTTCTCGACGCGAGGATTGGCAAAAATCGGTGCCAGCAAAGAAAGGTCGTCCAGCGCCAGCGGATCCACCAGATAATCCGCGTGGGCAGTGGAGAACTGAATCAGACAGACCTGCTCGCGATACGCGTACAGGCTGTTGGATTCCGTGTCCACCGCCACGATCGGCTCGCTGTTCAGATGAGCAACCACCTGTTTCAGTTCGTCAGGACGGGAAGCTATAATCGGGTCAGGTAAGTTCGTGTCCAAAATCCGCCTTGTCGTATCCCGCGACACCCGCCGGAAGGGAGGTGGCGTTCCTCATGGCGCGCTCCCTCGCTCCAAGTCGGGTAAAGAGTCCGAAGTCTAAAGTGCCGTCGCGTGAGTTCGTTTTCTGGTGGGGATGATACCGGCAAAAGGTAGTTGGGTCAACCGAAGATTGCTGAGGAGCGGGTGACGGATAGGTCGAAGAGGGATTGGAGTGTGCGGAAGAGGCGTTGGGTGTGGTTGCGACGAGCGGGGAGGCCCGCTCCTCCCTTGGGTTGGGTGTCGATGTCATTTCTGCTTCGTGCGAGGTGTCCTCCCTGCGTCGGGTGAGATACGGATGCCCCAGGTAGCGTTTGATGACCCGCTGGAACGAGGGGCGCACGGACATCATCTCACGATGTGGAGGAGAGGAAGGTTGAGGTCAAGGTTGACAGGGAAAAGGGCGTTCTTGAGGTCGCTGCTTCGATGAGGGATGACGTCAGGATAGCCGTTGTGCTATACTGCGCGCGGCAGCGGAATTGGATACAACCACTATTGGCTGAGGAGGATCTGAAATGGCCGACAAAGGAAAGAAAGACAAGGGCAAAAGGGAAGTTCAAAAAGTGGCCAAGCATACCCTGAAGGAAAAGCGGAAGCTGAAAGAAACCGCAAAGTGAGAACCGGGCGGAGGGTGCTCACAATCCCGTTCGTCGTGCCGCCGTGCTACGGTCCCCCCGTGGTTGTTGCTGAAAACTGTATACTCGTGAAGGAGTAAGCCCAAACGTTTTCACACCCCATGGGGGAGGTCCAAAAGAGGGGATCTGCGGCCCGCGCGCGAGTATAGGTGGGTCTTGCCGGGTTCTCTGTGGGCCTCCTTGTAGGGGGCCTTCAATACACTGTTACCTGACCCCAAAGATCGCGTCCCACTGCTACTGAGTTAACCGCCGAGCCTCGGGCTCCATCGGATCGAGGTCGTTTCCTTGCCCGGTTTGATGTGGTATCCTAACAACGGTTTAGGGAAGCACCGGGACGGCACGACGGTACCTTTGTAGTGGAGATTACGGAGAATCCCTCGCGTTCCAATGAGATCACTGTGAAGATCGGGGAAGAAGTAAACCTCGTTCAGTTCGTTAAGACGAAGTTCATCGATCTTGACACAGGTACGGAGCAGACTATCGAACACTGCACGTGCTGGGATTCCATCGATGTCCTTTGTTGAGTTACCTGGAGAAAACTGACCATGACTGGTGTTGAGCTATTTGCTTCGGAACTGAAATCCCGTGGAGTGCAGTGGATCAGCACGCTCTGCGGGCACGGTTTGAACCCTCTGTACGCGGCGTGCCGCGACGCGGGAATCCGACTCGTTGATACCCGTAATGAACAGGCAGCCGCTTACATGGCGGAGTGTTGGGGGCGGTTGAGCCGGACAGTAGGCGTCTGTGCAGTGAGCAGCGGAGTGGCTCATGCCAACGCAATGACGGGAGTTGTCAGCGCGCACTTCGACGGCGCCCCCATGCTGCTCATCACCGGCGCCGGGGCCTTCCGTACCACTGGGATGGGCCATTTCCAGGATCTTGATCAAGTAGCCCTATCAAAGCCCGTCTGCAAGTACGCGAAGGTCATCGACGTGCCCGAGCGGATTCCGCAGTTTGTCCATGAAGCCTTTGCGGCTGCGCTCGGCGGCCGCCCTGGACCGGTTCACCTGACTTTTCCCCTGGACATCCAGGAAGCAATCGTTAACGATCCGCTGATAAGCGGGAATTTGATTGACGATTCGGTGACGAGAGCTTCGGAACTCGATGAGGGTCTCCTGTCCGAGGTGATCGCTCTCCTGCAGCAATCGGAACGGCCCTTGATCATCGCGGGGAGTGGCGCCTACTACTCCGGCGCAGAGAAGGCGCTGGCAGACTTCGCCGCATCCCTGTCCCTTCCCATTTTGGTTCCCATCTGGGACCGGGGAACTGTTCCGGACCCGATCCCGCAATTCATGGGAGTCTTGGGCGCCGCGAGCGGAGGACCGAAGTTGCTGCCGGAAGCTGACCTGGTCATAATGATTGGGGCTGCCTTCGACTACCGCGTGGGATATCTCCAGCCTCCCGCCGTCTCCTCCGATTGCCGGATCCTTCGCCTTGACTCTGATGCGACTCGCCTCCATGCGGGCGTTCCCGCTGACGTGCCAATTCAGGCTGACCCACGCCGGGCCCTTGAGCAACTCACGCGCGCGGTCACGGATTGTGGGCTGTCCCCTTTTACGGCATGGCTGGCAGAAGCCCAGCAGAGACGAGAGGATTACCGGCAATCAATGATGGCCAGCGCGCGTCGCGACTCAGGTCTTCATGCTCTGGATATCCTTGCAGCTCTACGGGAAGCACTGAGTGAGGAGGCTATCGTAGTCGTCGATGGAGGGAACATCGGCCAATGGTTCCACCAGGTCTACTGTGATCGATATCCTGGAAGCTACCTCACTTGCGGAGCCAGTGCCGTGGTCGGGTTTGGAATTGCCGGGGCCTTCGCCTCCAAGGTTGGGCATCCCGACCGCCCGGTGGTTTTGCTGTCTGGGGACGGTTCGATTACTTTCACCATCGCTGAGCTTGAGTGCGCCGCCCGCCAAAACGTCCCCTTTGTGGTTCTCTTGGCGGACGACGAGAGTTGGGGAATCGCAGAACTGGGACACATCAAGGAACTGGGACGCGCCATCAGCAGCACGTTGGGTCCCGTGCGGTTCGACCTGGTGGCTCAGGGATTCGGATGTCACGGAGTGCGCATCTCCCATGCGCGAGAGATTGCTCCGGCCCTGTCTGAAGGTCTCCGCAGCGACAAACCCACCCTTATTCATGTCCCGATCGTTGGCGGAATTCCTGGCGGGTAGACCTTCGCGCCCCTTCGCTTGTGCTATAATGCGCGCCATTATCTGTGTGTGCAGGAGGAAAGGAAGTATATGGTTATCGGGCTTACCGGTCGATATGCGGCGGGGAAGGGCGAAGTTGCGCAGCAGTTGAAAGCCAAAGGCTTCATTTACCATTCCTTGTCGGATGCTCTCCGCGAAGAGCTGACGCGGCGCGGCGAAGAGATTACTCGGGAGAGACTGACCCAGGTCGGCAACGAGTTGAGGCAAAATGAGGGCTCGGGTGTCCTGGCGCGGTTGATCATGTCGCGGCTCGATCCCGCGCACAACGCGATTGTGGACAGCATCCGCAACCCCATGGAAGTCGAAGCGTTGCGCTCTCTCGACGAGTTCTTCCTGCTGTTCGTCGATGCTCCCGCCGAGGTCAGGTTCGAGCGGCTGAAGGCGCGGGCCCGAGAGCGCGACCCTGTCACGTGGGAGGAGTTCCAACGAATGGAAGGCGCGGAAGTTTCGGGAGCAAGCCACCAGCAACAACTGGCCAAGGTTGAAGAGCTTGCAGACTTTCACGTCACAAATGGGACCACACTGGAGGACCTCCATCAACAGGTTGACGACGTAGTGTGCGAAATGCAGGCCAGAGCCTCAACCCAGCGACCTTCCTGGGACGCCTATTTCATGGATATCGCTACGGTCGTGTCTCGACGCTCCAACTGCATGAAGCGCAAAGTGGCCGCGGTAATCGTCAAAGACAAACGGATTATCTCGACCGGGTACAATGGCACTCCCCGAGGCGTGAGGAACTGCAATGAGGGAGGATGCCCTCGGTGCAACTCCTTCACTCAGTCGGGATCGGGGCTCACCGAGTGTTTGTGCTCCCATGGGGAGGAGAACGCTATCGTCCAGGCCGCCTATCACGGCATCGCCGTTAAAGACAGCACCCTCTATTCGACTTTCAGCCCGTGCCTCTTGTGCACCAAGATGATTATCAACTCCGGCATCAAGCGAGTTGTCTACAAAGCCGAGTATCCGCTCAACGAGGTTGCTTTCGACCTGTTCCGCCAGGCGGGAGTTCAGTGTGAAAAACTTTGAGTTCGCCCTCAACGCCGAGGAGGTTCTCAACTACGAACGACAAGGCTTCGTGGTTTGTCCTTCCATGATCCCGACTTCCACGCTGGACCCGTTGTGCGGGGCCTTGGACAAGGCGCTGTCAGCGGGGAGGCAGCCCGGAGGGAGCGCGGACGGAGAGGCAAGCTCGCGGAGACCTGCAACACCGCGGACGGGGGCACTGCAGAACCTGTGGAGCGCCTCGCCAGACCTAACAAAGATCGCCTTCAACCAGTCGATGTCCGAGGCCGCTCTCGCGCTCTCCCGATCAGCAGAGATTCAGTTGCTGGGAGACAAGGCGATCTCGTACCGGTGGAGAGCGAACCGCGAAGCTGATTGGCGTCAGGATATGTCCTCGTGGCCCGGCGAGCACTTTCGGGCGCTTTCGGCTTGGATCGTGCTGGATGCAAGCCCTCACTATCGGCGGTTCCATTTCATCCCCGGCAGTCACAAGCTTCGCCAAGTCGAGGGCTCGCGTGCGAGAACCGCCCTCGGGAACATCCTGGCGCGCATGTATGCGGAGGGTTTCTCCATGAGCCAGCCGGTGGAGGTGGAAGCCACGGCTGGAATGGTTCTTTTCTGCAATGGCTGCGTCTTCAGCCATCTCTCCGTAGATCGGCAAGGAACCCCCTGGAGGATGTACAAGCTCATCTACCTGCCAGGCAGCAGGGAGAAGGATTGACCGCACAGCAGGAACCAGGAATGCGCATTGTGTTCATGGGTACCCCGGACTTCGCTGTACCCAGTCTTGAGAAACTCATCGATTGCTCCTATGAGATCATGGCGGTGGTGACTCAGCCCGATCGACCTCGAGGTCGAGGGCAGAAAACGACACCGCCGCCCGTGAAGGCCTTCGCCCATCAGCACGGTCTTCTGGTTGCGCAGCCCGAGTCTGTAAACGAGGAGGCTTTCGTGGAGCGCCTTACGACCTGGCGCCCAGACTGCGTCGTCGTTGTGGCGTTCGGTCAGATACTGAAAAGGTCGGCCTTGGCGGTGTCTCCCTTGGGATGCGTGAACGTGCATGCTTCTCTCCTTCCCCGATATCGCGGTGCCGCTCCCATCCACCGTGCAATCCTGAATGGGGATTCATCGACCGGCGTAACTACCATGAAGATGAACGAAAGAATGGATGCAGGAGACCTCCTGCTCCAACTGGAGATTCCCATCCACGAAGGAGACACAACCGGAATTGTGGAGCAGAGACTTGCAGTCGTCGGTGCTTCTTTGCTTGTTGAGACGTTGCAGGGCCTTCAAGCGGGGACTGTCTCTCCCAGTCCTCAGGAGGAGAGCGGGGCCACCTTTGCTCCGCTGATCCGCAACAGCGATGGAGCAATGCGTTGGGCGCATCCGGCCCGCGTTCTGCACAATCAGGTGCGCGGACTGAACCCGAGCCCTGGCGCCTTCACTCAGTTAGCCGGCCGACTGCTCAAAGTGTGGCGTACCGAGGTGGCGGAACCCGGCAGTGTCACAGGATCTCCGGGGCAGGTCGTTGGCCTGGACTCGGAAGGATTCCCCCGCGTTCAGACCGGAGGGGGGTGGCTGCGGCTAAACGAAGTGCAGCCTCAGGACCGCAAACGGATGGGGGGCGACGAGTGGGCTCGTGGGACCCGCCTCCAGGGCGGAGAACAACTATACTCGTGAAGGAGGAAACCCCAACCTTTTCACACCCGCTACGGCGAGATCCAAAAGAGGGGACGCTCGACCTTCACGAGTATGGCATGAAACGCCCAAATCGGGGCGGTTTTTTTGATAATTCGTTTGTAATAAACTATCGCCGATAGTAAAATAGGGGCGCATTTGATTCGCCTTGGAATTCCCAGATAGGTTGAGGCGCGACGTGACCGTGCAGGAAAAGCTTCTGCAAGCAGACCAACACCGCATAAGTGGGCAGTACGACGAAGCCGTTGCGCTATACCAGGAAGTTTTGGGCGAGGACCCGTCCCACTTCGAGTCGCATGTTGGGCTGGGACTGGTCTACGGGTTCACCGGGTTGTTTGACGAGTCCATCGATCTTCTGAAAAAGGCAGTGGAATTGCGGCCAGAGTCCCCTGACGCGATTCTCAACCTGGGAAAAACCTACACGATGCTTGGAATGTACGAAGAGGCGCGACCGGCCCTCGTGCGAGTTCTCGAGATTGACCCCGAGAACCTTGAGGCCACGAAGCAACTCCATTTCCTGGCCGACTTCGGTTTTTGAGGCCCACATCATCGCATCCCGGCGAGCATTGAAAACGCACCACGCGACCGGTTCAGTCCTTGCGGGTAAGACCTCCTCCGTCAGTCTGGCCCGGAGCATGGCGGTCAGAATGTTGACTCAACACGAATCAACAGTCGGAAACTGGGACACTCTCAATGCCGAGATGGAGTCGTCCCAAATGGAACAGCGAGATCGATCTTTCGCCCGACTCCTTCTTCGAGGCGTTCTGAAGAACCGAAGCAGTCTCGATTGGACACTGGAGCGCTATTGTTCGCAGCCTCTGGATCGCATGGAGAGGTCGAGCCTCAATGTTTTAAGGTTGGGGGCGTTCGAGCTTCTTCACCTTCCAGACAAGCCTGCGCCTGTCATTGTCAACGAGTATGTCAACCTCGCCCGGTCTGTTGGTCATGAAGGAATGGCCCGGTTCACCAATGCGGTGTTGCGACGCATCGCGGAGTCCCGGGGAGAGACCTGCTTACCCTCTCAGGAGGGAGATCCCGTCCGTGATCTGGCGCTTCGGTGCTCCCACCCCGAATGGATGGTCGCTCGTTGGATCAGTCGTTTCGGCGCGGAGGAAACCGAGACCTTGTGCAGGCTCAACAACGAGCCGCCAGTCCTGTGCCTTCGCATCAACCAGCTCAAGTCGAGCACGGAGGAAGTGGCGCGGACTTTCACGGAGGCAGGGATTGCCTTCAGAGTAAGCTCTTACCTGGCAGACTGTCTGCTGATCGAGTCCCGGCTGACGGAGGCGGGTGTGAACTCGCTTATTGATCTTCCGGGTTTCAGTGAGGGCTGGTTCACCATTCAGGATGAGGCTTCCCAGTTGGCTACTTTAGCCGTCGGGCCGGTATCTGGCGAGACCATCCTCGACGTCTGTGCAGCGCCCGGGGGCAAGACGACCTATCTTTCCCAACTCATGCGGGGACAGGGGCGGATCATCGCGATTGACAGGAGCGCCAAACGGCTGCACTCTCTCCGTGAGAACTGCCAGCGACTCGGCGTTACCAACACGGAGTGCTATTCTGGTGATTTCCGTCACCTCGCCGGTGAGTTCCTTGAGGCAGCGGAAGCTTGTCTGGTTGACGCGCCTTGTTCGGGGACAGGTGTGCTGAGACGCAAACCCGACATCCGGTGGCGAAGACAAGAGAAGGACCTGGTCTCGCTGGCCGATCTGCAGTTTCAGCTTCTCGCAGCCGCGGCCACGACCGTTAGACCCGGCGGTCGGGTTATCTACAGCACGTGTTCCATCGAATGGGAGGAAAATACCGAAGTCGTCAACAGGTTCCTTCAGGAACACCGCGACTTCACTCGGGAGCCTCTGACCTGGCTGCCACAGGTCATGCTGGATGAGGAAGGGTGCTTGTCCTGCCTCCCACACCGCCACAAGACTGACGGGGGCTTCGCGGCAAGATTAGTCAGAAAACCAGGATGAGACCGCTGGCGAGCAGGAATACAGCACGGGTCCGCTACGAGACTCTACCCGTACACAGAGAAAGGGAGTAACCATTTGCAGAGCGCATTTATCAATCAACCGTTGGTCCAAATCCTCACGGCGGTCGCTATAGGAGCCGTTGCCCAGATTCTCCTGAAGATGGGAGTCAACGAGGTTTTCCCCCAGGGACTTAACTTGTCTCTTCGCGTGTTCTCCGCCTTTCTTTCCTGGCGTGTGCTGTGTGGCTTTGTGCTTTACGCAGTCAGCAGCCTGCTGTGGCTCATGGTCCTCTCCAAGAGAGATCTCAGCTATGCCTACCCGATGATTGCCGTCGGATACGTGGTCGTCGTCTTCCTCTCGTGGCTCGTGTTCAAAGAACACGTGCCCTTGCTGCGGATCGGCGGGCTGGCGCTGATCTGCCTTGGGGTTGCGGTCGTTGGACTCTCCGCGGGAACAAAGCCTTGATCTCGTTGGATTAACATGAGACCACTCGCCCGGGCACAGCCGATCCTCTTCCTTGCCCTTCTGCCTCTTGCTTTCTTCTCGTCGGTCCTGTTCAGTGATCGCGTCCTGCTGCCCGGGGGTTTCCTTCAGCAGATTCAGCCCTTCGCAGCCCTGCGAGAGAGGGCGCCCAGCCACCCGAATGACGAGCCATCCAACTGGAATGCCCTACAATGGGACGCCCTCGCTCAGTATTACCCCTGGAGGCTCTACGCCAAGCAGTCACTCCGCCGGAACGAAATCCCTCTGTGGAACCCGCATGAGTTCTGCGGTTCGCCGTTTGTGGCGAATGGTCAGTCGGCTGTCTTCTATCCCTTCAATCTTCTCTTCTGGGTGCTGCCAACCGCAGTGGCTTTCGGATGGTCCGCAGCTCTGCACGTCTTCCTTGCCGGAGCCTTCATGTTCGCGTTTGCCCGAACCATGAAGCTTTCTACGATCGCCTCCCTGGTGGCATCGATGAGCTTCATGTTCTGTGGCTTCGTGGTCACCTGGCTTGAGCTGCCGACACTTGTGAACGTCGCGGTGTGGTTTCCCCTCCTGTGTCTCCTGCTGGAGAAATGTCTCCGAAGCCCCACCCTTGGTCTGCTATCGCTTCTCGCCGTGGTCACGGGAGTGCAATTCCTCGCCGGTCACTTTCAGGTCTCGTTCTATCTCCTGCTTCTCGTCGGTCTTAGAGTGTTGTGGGAGCTTGGGGGCCGCCTCCTCGCCACCAAGGTGAAAGGGGCCAATGTCTCTCGCGAGCTACTCCCGCTCGGGGCGGTGAGCCTTGCGCTCTTGTTGGGTTTCGGGCTTGCGGCGATTCAGATTGCTCCCACTGCCGAGTTGGCTCGACACAGTCATCGCGCCGGCCATCCCACCGTAGAGGGATATCGCTGGTATGTGGCTAACGCCATGCCCTGGGAGCACTTGGGAACCCTTTTCATCCCGGATCTGTATGGCAATCCAACAAGGAGTATATACGTGGGGCCCGGGAGCCGTACTGGCGGAGCGGGAAGCTACACCGAGTTTTGCGGCTATGTCGGATTCCTTCCAATGGTTCTGTCTCTGATGAGTTTCCCTTACTTGCGAAAGACTCGGTCCGGCTTTTACGGGTTCTTGATGGCTTTCTCTCTTCTGGTCGCGCTGGGCACCCCGGTGGCCTCATTGTTGTATTTCCACGCTCCCGGTTTCAGTCAGATGGGAGGATTCTCGCGGATTCTCGTGCTCTTCTGCTTTTCTGCCAGTTTCCTTGCCGGTGTCGGCTGGGAACACGCAGTCCAACCGGGAGCCCAAACGGCAAGAAGGTCGCTGATCGTCTTGGGGGGGATCGCCCTGCTCGGCTGTCTCTTCGCGTACCTTGTGGCCCGTAGCGCGTTTTTTGGTGAGGCCAATCTCTCAAGCTCCCTGGCGACTCTACCAACCGGAGCGGAGCCTGCCCTGTGGTTGCCCTGGTTGTGGTTGATCCTCGCCTTCGCCTTCTCCTTCGAGAAGATCAGCCGCCCGGCTTTCAACATGTTGTCTTTGGCGATAGTCGCGACCGACCTGTTCAGCTTCGGAGTGGGTTTCAACCCCTCGGCCCCACGGGAAGCAATTTACCCTAAGCTCAATTGGACGCAAGCCGCAGAACCGCGAGCTCGCTCACTGAGCGTCTCAGAAGGCTGGTCTCTCTACCAGTTTCCAGACGCGACACTTCCTCCGAACGGTCCCATGGCGTATGGCCTTTACGATATTCAGGGATACGACTCGCTGCAAACGCGCCAGTACAAGGCGCTCGCCTCCCGCCTCGAACGCAACAACCCAACTCCAGTGGAGAATGGGAACATGCTGCTGCTCCGCAACGTTCAATCGCCATGGATCAACGTGCTGGGAGTGAGGTACGTCCTGTCAGCGACCCCGCTGCTCTCCCCGTGTTTGCGGATGATCCGCGAGAGCCCGTTATTCGTCTACGAGAATCCTCGACGCTATCCTCCGGCCTTTGTGGTCGACTCGTTTCCATCGCCTGAAGAGGTCGAACGTGGAATCGTCTTCCGACCTGCGGCCCTCCTCACTTACTCATCACTCAAGGTCGAGATCAAACCGCCTCAAGTCGGCGGATACCTGATGCTGACCGATGCCCACTTCCCCGGGTGGCGCGTCTTCCTTGAGGGACGTGAAGCAACGCCTCTCCTCTGGGCTGAGGCGCTGAGGGCCGTGCGCCTCCCGGAACACCCCGTGAAGTCAGTTGCCTGGGTATACCTGCCTGCGACCTACAGATTGGGGGCCTTCCTGTCCTGCGCGTCATTGATGGTTCTCTCCGGTGTTATGTCCTGCAAATTGTTTCGCGAGACCCGGAACTTCCCATCCGAGCCTATCCCCTCTAATGAAGTATGAAGTCTTTGATGTGTTGAGAGACCTGCCTTCGACACACAAATCCATCAACGAGGTGATGAAGACGAAGAAAGCTCATCGGCCGGGAGGCGAAGGCCAGCGGCCGCAACATCCGGAAGGGCATGAGACCACCTCCGCCTGCTACCCAAGCCCTCGCCTGCGAAGGGGGGAGTGTCACCTCCGAACCCCTCTTCCCGTTACACGCACCCAGCACCCCTTCCCGATCGGTTCATCGTTTCTGTTGTCACTGCATCGTCTCACCGGATATAATGTGATGTGTCGGGCAGAACACTGAGTAAGGGAAGTGTCAGTCCATGTTGTGGCTGGTGTTGGTTCTCCTTACATTTAACGTGGCTCTTGCCACTATCTGGTTCACCTACGCTCTCCTTATCGAAAGCCGCTTCAGCGAGAACCTGCTCCCGCGGGCGGTTATCGACCACACGGCTCTGGGGCGTTTGTTGACGACGGCGGGAGATGAACCCGCGGTGCGGGAAGCAGTGATCCTGAAAGTTTGGGATCGCCTGGGAGGCTACGGACTCACCGCGGGCGAAAAGCAATTCCTGCGGGAATGCCCCAGGGAACAGTTGGCCGTCATGGTCGATACAGCCCTTAAGTCCGCCCGACAACGAACGCGACGTTAAGATTCTTCGATGGCTCCGCCGCCTATCCCGCGCTGTTCCCTCCCGTAGAATCTCTCTCTGAGGTGCAGGTCTCCTTTCCCGCGGGAGCCTCCTATGCTAAAATCCTCACAGACCTGCAGACATGCGGCATGGAACCCCTGGAGGATTGCATGGAATCAAGTACTCAGGAGATTCGGGACTTCCTGAATTCCGGTAGAAAGACTCTGCTCGGAACTGCTCCCGGAGAAGCTACCGGACAAGAGTTGATGGAACGGCACACCGAGTTGATCGACGAGACGGTTCGTCGCCTCTACCAGCTCGCCACCTCCCGAGCCAAGCGGGTAGCCTTGAAATGGTACGTCCCCGGAGAGACGGAAATCGCCATTGTAGCGACTGGCGGTTATGGGCGCAGTGAGTTGAGCCCTTTCTCCGACATCGACATTGCCTTCGTCCCCTCCGCTGAAGACCAACCCTACGTCGATGCCCTGGTCAAAGAGGCGTTTCAACTCATCGTTGAGATCTTCCTGGATAACTCTGATCTTCACGTCGGGTACGCCTATCGACCCTTGAGCGATTGTCCCCGAATCGATCATCAGACCAAGACTTCGTTGCTTGACATGCGTCTCGTGGTTGGCGCGGAGTATCTCGTCGCCTCCATGAGAAGCGAGGTGCTGAAATACCTGGATGTCGTATCCTTCGTTCAAGAGAAGACGGAGGAGAGAAGGCTGCTTTTCCACAAACTACGCTCAGAGCTTTACTCCCTCGAACCCAACCTCAAGGAGGGCTCGGGAGGTCTGCGTGACCTGCACACGGCGCTATGGATGTCGCAAGTCATGTTCCGAGTACCCCACACCGAAATCCTGCATGAGATGGTCCGCCGCGGCGTCATCTCGACCCGGGACCACCAGAACCTGCTAAAAGCACGCGAACACCTTTGGAAGATCCGCAACTGGCTGCACTTGACTGCGGGTCGTAAGAACGATGTTCTCGTCGCCGACGTGCATGACCGCATCGCCCGGGATTTCGCCTACACGGGATCCCTCCCCAACACAGACCTCCCCTCCGGTGGATTCATGCGAGACTATTACGCCACCGCTGAAACAGTGAACCGCTTCAGTCGCAAAGTTGCCAAGCGCCTTCTCGAAGGCACCCTCAACCTGGGACGTGGATTTGTCTCCACTCGTCAACGTATCGGGGTCGCCTCCCCTGACCTTTTCCACAAGGACCCCGCCTTGGTCATCCTCGCCTTTGAGTTGGCCCACCGGTACGGGTTCGTTTTCGACCTCGAAGCTGAAGTGCTGATTGAGGAGGCTGTCTCTCTCATCGATGACGAGGTGCGCTGCTCGCGAGAGGCCGCCAGAGCTTTCCTGAGCATTCTGAGACCGTCTCCGGAAACCGGACATACTTTGCGCCGAATGCGTGACCGCAAGGTCCTGCAGGAGTACTTCCCGGAGTTCGGTGAGTTGATGCACTGCGTCCCGGCTGATCCCGCTCATGAGTTGACCGTCGGAGAGCATTCACTGCGAGTGGTCGACTACCTCGAGGAAATCAGTACCAGCAACGAATCGCCTGCCGGGTTGGAGGATCGTTGGCAGGCAAGCTCCCTTACCGATACGATGCAGGAGGTCCTCGAGCCGGAGGTGCTGATGCTCGCAGCCATGCTGCACGACGTGGGGAAGCTTCACTCGACGGGTAACCACGCAATCACCGGCGCCTTGATCGCGCGCACTGTCGGAGAACGCCTGGGACTGACGAAGGAGAAGGCTGATCTTCTGGAACGCCTGGTCAGAGAGCACCTCTCCCTGGTCCGCATGTCACGGCTCAGGGACCTGAACTCACCCTCGACCTTGCGGGAAGCGATGCAGGCCGTTGGAGATAGACAGACGCTGAAGATGCTTTACCTTCTTTCCTACGCGGACACAAAAGCCGTTGGGTCTCGCGGCTACACCGAGCTTGACATGCGCCTGCTGGATGAACTGTACTCTAAAGTGAACAGAGCGTTTTGTGAAGAGACGATCGAAGCGGATCTTGAGACGCTTGCGGCGAGAGAGAGGGCGCGGGTGCATTCCGAGTTGAGAGGTCTTGAGGTGCCGGAGGAGCGGTTGAAGCAGTTGTCGGACCGGCTTCCGGCAAGTTACCTGGTGAACACTCCACTCGGGCTGATTGCGACCCACCTGAAGCTGATCGACCGGTTGGAGACGGAGCGTGTCGTGATTGACTTCTACACGACCCCGGGCGATGACTTCACGGAATTGACAATTTGTACTTGGGACGATCCGGAACCAGGACTTCTCAGCAAGATCACGGGCACACTCTACGCGAACGACGTGGACATACGAACCGCCCAGGTCTTCACTCTCGAAGGCGACGGGGCCCTTGTTCTCGACACCTTGTGGATCACCTCTAATACGAGACCTTTGTCCGAAACCAAAAGCAAGCGTTTGGGGGACGCGCTCCAGCGCGTGCTTTCCCGCCGGTCGGCCGTCGAGTCCATTGTCGAGGAATCAGGGAAACCGGTTGACGCGGCAGTGTGGGTGGAGGAGGTGAGCGCCAGCAACGATCTTTCAGACGAACACACGGTGGTCCATCTCGTTGCGGGAGATGTTAAGGGATTGCTGTACTTCGTAACGCGCGCTATCTCCCGGGTAGGTCTGGATATCCATACGGCCAAAATCACGACCTGGTCGGGGAAAGCTGAGGACGCCTTCTACGTAACTCGAAGAGACGGCTCGAAGGTTCTCGGTGAAGAGCTTGAGGCGGTAGCGACGCAACTTCGGGAGATCCTCTCCGCAAGGCCGCCGGCAGTTGACGCATGAAAACCTCGGGCATGACGACACTCGCAGACTACCTTCTCGATCGTTCGCTCCCCCTTGAGACCCGTGGCAGTTACCTCTTGAGCCTTGGGTTCAGGGACTTCGAGCGTTCGGATTACAACCTCAGGCTCCTCGCGGGGGAACCTCCCGGGGTCTTCTCCTTTCTGGAGTTGGGCGAGGCCCTCGTAACAGCCGTTTGCCAGGCAGCGGATCCTGACGCGTCCTTGAGCAACTTCGAGCGGTTCGCCGAGGCCTTTGGAGGGAAGCTCACGCTTTTCCGCTACTTGCAGGACGATCCTCGAGCTCTGGAGGTCCTTGCGCAACTCTTCGGCTTCAGCCAGTTCCTGTCCGAGATACTGATCCTCAATCCCGAGTACTTCGACCTGGTGACGAATCTCGAAAGGCTCTCGCAGCCCAAGTCCACCGGAGAGCTTGCCAGCGACCTCACCCACTCGATGGCCACGCTCCACTCACGCGACCTCCGTTTGGACACGATGCGAAGATTCAAGCGCCGTGAGATTCTTCGGATCGGCCTTCGAGACATGCTGCAACTCGTAGACCTGCCTGCAATTGTGCGTGATACGTCCCATCTGGCTGACGCTCTGGTAGAAGCGGCCTTTCGCTTGAGCGTGCAGACCGCCTACAACCTGCCGCCGGACTCCTTCATGGAAGAGACGCAAGCCCCGATATCCGTATTCGCACTGGGCAAGCTGGGGGGCGAAGAATTGAACTACAGCTCCGACATCGACCTGTTGTTCGTCGCCGGGATCGCAGAGGACCGCACACTTATGCGAGTAGCTGAACAGACCATCCAGAACCTGGCTCAGTCAACTGGCGAAGGATACCTGTACCGAGTGGACATGCGACTGCGCCCACAAGGCTCCTCCGGGCCCCTCGCTCCTTCCATCGACTATTGCCTGAGCTACTACGAGTCCTGGGCTGAGCCGTGGGAAATGCAGGCTTTGATCAAGGCTCGTCAAATCACGGGCGACCGGCAGCTCGGGACCCGTTTCTCGAGGTTTGTCGAGGGCTTGGTCTATGCCAAGCAAGTCGACATCTCGGCCATCACTGAGATTCAGCATGTCAAGAAGCGGATGGAGAACCGTCTCTCCCATCACTCGGAAGACAAGATGAACGTGAAGCTTGGGCGCGGTGGAATTCGCGACGTGGAATTCACGGTCCAACTGCTGCAGCTACTCACGGGAGCCGACCATCCTGAGTTGCGGACCGGCAATACGCTCGACGCGTTGCAGCGATTGAAGGACCTGGGGAGGATCGCAGAGGTCGAGGCCATGAAGCTGCAAGAAGCCTACTGCTATCTCAGGAGGCTTGAGAACTATCTTCAGATCGTTGATGAGTTCCCCCTCCATTCCTTGCCTGAAGACCGGGAGGCGCTCAACCGCTTGGCTCGCAGGATGGGATACCGCGGAAATGAGCCCGGGGCAAGGCTCGAAGCCGAATTGCAGCAGCTCACCGACGCGGTGAGGATTACCCACGAGAGGTACTTCTACCCGGAGGCAGCGGATCTGTCCGGCGAGGAAGCATCGCAACTCGAGCTAATCTTGTCTGAGGATCAACCAGACTTTCTGTGCAAGGATTTCTTCGAAGGCTACGGTCTTGAGGATCCAGTCCGGGCGAGGGAGAATCTGCGTCTGCTGGCTCTCGGGCCCGCTCATGTTCATGTCCCGCTCAGAACCCGACGACTATTCCTTCAGATCGCTCCGGCTATCATGAGGGCCGTGTCCCTGTCACCCGACCCCGACGGCGCCCTCAATCAACTGGAGTCACTCAGCAGCGCCGTGGGGAATCGAGCGTCCTTCTTCCTTTCTTTGTCGCGCAACCCTCAAGTCGTGGAAGCTCTGGCAATGCTTGCCTCAATCAGTGAGCCGATGATGCAGATTCTGCTCACGCATCCCGAGTTCTTTGACGCCCTCATGGCACCAGAAATCATGACTTCCGAGAAGACAATGACTGGGATGCTCGAGGAGTTGCAGCCCCGGATGGCAGTGGAGAACCAACGGGAAAGCCGGCTCAACGCCTTGCGGCGATACCGTCATCGGGAGATGCTGCGCATTGCGGTGCGAGATCTCACTGGGTCCGCTGACGTGCTCGCGGTTCATCGGGAAATCTCGGCCCTTGCTGAAGCATGCGTGAGGGCCGCCTACCAGGTTGCCGTTGAAGATACCAGACAGCTCCCCTTTTCCTCTCTGGGAATCATCGGTCTGGGGAAACTCGGGGGGCGGGAGTTGCACTACGCGTCCGACCTTGATATAGCCTTCGTCTACCGGCCTCTGGAAAGGACCACCGGAGAGTTCAGACCTTTCCAACTTACGTCCTTTTGTGATCGGTTGATTCAGGCGCTGTCAGAAATCACGGCGGAGGGGTGGGCCTTCAAAGTGGACACGCGGCTTAGGCCGGAGGGCGGCACTGGCGCCCTCGCGCGAACGCTCGTAAGTTACGAAGAATACTGGAAGGATTGGATGGAGCCGTGGGAAAGGCTGGCGCTCTTACGTGCGAGGTTCGTGGCGGGCGATGGGTCGTTGTCTGAGCTCTTCTTGCATCGCGCCCAGGATTTGAACTTCTGCAAACCCGTGGACCTTGAGGTTCTCGAAGGTCTCCGGCACGTCAAGCAACGCGTTGAGACGGAACGGACAGATTCGGAGTCAGACTCACTGGACATCAAGCTTGGTCCCGGAGGCCTCAGTGACATCGAATTCACGGCGCAGTGGCTGCAGCTCAAACACGGAAGAGATATTCCCGACCTGAGAATCCCGAGCACCCTTGGGGCACTCCAACGACTTCACAAGCACCGAGTTCTCACAGAGGAGGAGTTTTCGGTCCTCCGGGAAGCGTACCTCTTCCTCTGTCGTCTCGAGGCGCGTCTCCGGGTCATGGAAGCCAACGCACCTCCCCTTTTGCCCAGATCAGGCAAGAGGCTCGAAGTCTTGGCAAGGTCCCTTGGATACCATGCAGAGGACTCGACCGCAGGAGAGAGGTTGCTGAAAAATCACGCGAGACAAGCGGGGCAGGTTCGAGAAGTTTTCTTGAGGAGGTTCTGCGGAGGGACGGAGTAGCCCCTCCGCGTGTTCATGGTTGCACTGAGAAAGCCTCTGTCGCTTAGAACATGCGCCTCAGTGTCAAGTCGATTCTGGTTCTCCCCTCTGTGCTTGGGGCGAAGTCGGCATCGTCAATATAGCGACCGCTGATGGAGAATTCGTTGGCGTCTCCGAGGCTTAACCCGTAAGACATCGCAAAGGTGTTGTACTCGTCGGGTTGGCCTTTCGCCATGCCAAGACCCCGGGCAAACTTGAGGCTGAGACGATTTGCTGCGCTCAGGTTTCTGCTCAAGGACAAGCTGAGCTCATCCGAAACCGTATTGGCTCCCAGGTCTTTCTTCATTGCGTATCCCAGGTTCCCCACGAACCCTTTGTCCAAAAGCGGCAGCACCGAAGCCGGGAAGTCCATTGAATAGCTCTGTTCATAGAGTTTCAGGTAGGTTTTCGAAAAAGGCAGAATCGAGTCGTCCAGCCTGTCAGGAGCCGGCCTGTTGCTGTAGGCCGACGCCCTCAACTTCCAATCCTTAGAGAAGGCTTTGGAAAGGCTCCAGTCCCACAACTCGAGCGGAGTCTTTGTCAGGTCACTCCTCTGGGAATAGGAACCGCCGAAGGAGACTGTCTTGCTGAAGCTGCCCGCGAACTTGGCATACAGGGCATTGCGATCAGGCTCCAGCGGAGTCCCACTGCCCGTAAGCCTGGCCAGAGAGAAGTCCAGGGATTCAAATCCGAGCTGGAAGGAGTACGGGGACTTTTCCTTCGCCCAGTCGAAATAGTAAGTGCTCAGTTGCTGCTCGCCTCCCTGGGTGTTGAGGGAATTTCGCTGTCTCGCAACCACTGACAGATGATCCAGCAGCCTTTGGCGCAGGGTCAATTGCTGGGTGTAAATGGGACTGGCTGGGGTTTCTGTGTCACTAAGAGTGTATTCAAGGGTCGTGTCTTTCCAGGGAGTGAATCCCACCGTTTGTGAGTTGGTGGTGCTCAGCGCGGTCAGGAGACCCGTCCGGTTCACGCTGGAGGTCAGCGAAAGCTTGTTTCCCTTGTTCCAGAGATACGAGAATGTGTAGCTCTGTTGCTGCTCCAGACTCCCCGAGTCCGAGTACTTGTCGCGCAAGTCTGCCGTCACTGACAAAACCTTGTTCAGGGGCGCTGTGACTTTGATTTTGGAGTCCGCCGTTTGACCCACCAGGCTATCGTCGATGTGGCTCCAGTCGCCGGACAACGAAAGCTGTTTCCACGGTTTGGTATCCAGGTGCATTGACAGGCTGTCGCTGCGAAGGTCCGGTTCACCCTCCCTGCCTTTGTCGGTGACCGTGAGGGAGCGGGTAATCGCAGTGCTCGTGCGATCATCGAACTTGTGAGTGACATAATAGGTTCTGTTGATTGTCTCATCCAACTCCACTCCGTCTGGCCGTTGGACGTTGCCGAACGTGGTGGTTACGTCCGTATAGGTGAGGGTGGTCGCCGGGCTTGGCGCGACAACCACCGTGCTCGAACGGGCGTGACCCTCAGAAATCGCCGCAGGGTCCCCCGATCTATCCACCGTTTCATCTTTGCGGTAGTGCGTGACCGAGAATTTTGACGCTCCTTTGGGATCTACCAGGAGCGGCAGCATGGCGGTCCATTCGCTGGCGTCTGTTCCTTTGAGCGCCACCAGATCCTCGCGTCCCATTCCTTTCAGGGCGGTGTCGGACATCCTGTAATCAAGGGATCGTCGGGCGTTCAGGAGTTGAAACCGTCCGTAGGACACCTTGTAGTTCTCCAGGTGGAGGTCACCGCCACTCATCATCTCCGCGTCGTTGAAGTCCGCACCGAAGGAGAGAATCTTTGTTGGCGCGTAGGTTATGTGTGACTGCTGCTGGTCCACACCCTTCAACAGAACCAGATCGGGGCGGTTCATTCCTTTGAGGACCGTGTCGGACAAGCCGGCATCGACGGACCGACGTGACGTCAGGAACTGAAAAGTTCCATAGTTGAATTTGTAGTCCTCAAGATGCACGTCGCCCGTACTCGTCTTGGCGTCATTGAAGTCCGCACCGAAGGAGAGAATCTTTGTTGGCGCGTAGGATACATGGGACTCCTGCTGGTCCACGCCCTTCAACGGAACCAGATCGGGGCGGTTCATTCCTTTCAGGACCGCGTCGGACAGGCCGGCATCGACGGACCGACGTGCAGTCAGGAACTGAAACGTTCCGTAGTTGAGTTTGTAGTCTTCAAGGTGTACGTCGCCTGTACTCGTGTTGGCTTCGTTGAAATTCGCGCCAAAACCAAACAGCTTGCTCGGCGTGAATGTAACATGAGATTCCTGTTGTTTGACCCCTTTCAATCCGACCAGGTCCGCTCGGCCCAAACCGCTGAGCACAGCGTCGGACAACGTGGCATCTATGGATCGGCGCGAAGTAAGGAATTGGAACGCGCCATAGCCGATCTTGTAGTCTTCCGAGTGGATGTCTCCGCGCCCTGTCTGGACATCGTTGAACTCCGCGCCGAGAGCAAGCGATTTGGTGGGCGAGAAGGTCATGTAGGCGTCCTGTTGCTTGATTCCTTTGAGTGCTCTGAGGTCGGTCAGAGTCAGCAAAGGCGTTGCGGCCGCTCCCAAGGCGCTGCGCGACGCAAAGCCCTGGTTGATCCGGCCGGTCACGTCGCCCAGAAGCTCGGGGGAATCCACCGCACCCACGGACAACCGAGAGAATCCCACCGTGAATTTGGAGCCTGTCACGGAGATCTCTCGGCTTTGGATTCCCTTCGGGGCGCTAAGGGCCATTTGAGCAAGTCGCTGGCTCGACAACCCCGGGGAAAGGCTATGGTAGAACGACAGGCCGGGCTGGATCGTGTTGGCATCCATGATTCCTGATCCGAAAGAATCCTCCGCGCCGAAACCAAAGCTGTCTATGGGTCCTCGGTCGGCAAAGGGGATCAGGCTTCCATCAATGGCCGACATCTTGAAGGCTAAATTCGAGTCCATCAAGCCGGAGAAGTCAGCCGACTGTACCAACTGGGCTGCCGTTCGAGTGCCGGCATTGAAGCTGCCGGGGCGAAACTGCGTCTGAAACCCGAAGTTGCTTCCCCCGGCGAGGGGGCTCGTCGTGGAGATCCCTACCGGTAAATCCTGTCCCCGCGAGGAGAAACTCTCGCCGAACAAGCTGGCAGTCAACGCGTCGGTCACTGCGTCGTCCTCCCCGAACGCGGGGCCCGGAATCAAGGACAAACATGCAATAAGAAGAACCGCGGTGCTTACTACCAAGCTACTGAGGCTGAATTCCCTGCCTCTGGCAGAAACAGTCATCGCGGGTCGCCGCGACGAAGGTACGATTGTAGAGTTCAGTTCTGTTTCCATTTCTATCACCCCGCTTAAGCGTGGGAAATCTGTCTGGCTTACTTACAGCAATCAGTCCATTTTGATGCTAAACTTCACCAAGTTCACCGAGAGCGTCTTGGAACCTGTTTTGTCCTCGGTCATGCGGTAATCCAGGTCACGACGCTGCGTGGCCAAACGTACCCGGACATCATCGAGAGGACGACGATTGGTTGTCGGTGTATCCAAGACCAACATTTTCTTCGGTGTCTCATCTTGAAAGACGGGGCTGGGCTCCGGCGACGTGTCCTTCTGTACTGTGATGGTCGGCTTGGGCCTGTCCAGCGGAGTCTGCGGGATCGCCGTGTGCAGAGTGGTCTCATCAGGATCAAACCACGGGTCCCCTAAGTCGGTGTCCTCGTCAACGGACCCCGCCAACTCTGCAACGGACGCGCCACCGGAAATGATCGCCGAACCGGGATTCCCGCCTCCACTCTCCGGGCGTTTCACGGGCACAGGGCCCTTGACCCGAGCCGGCGTAGTCTTGCCGGCGGAAACGAGCGCCATCGCCCCTCCTGTCGTCGCG
>JACQGJ010000352.1 GCA_016199605.1 Armatimonadota bacterium
CGCAAGAAGCGCGCTCCCCCGGTTGCAGATAGGCGCCGCTTCTCATGACCTGCAGCGCCATGCCTTTGTCGTCGAGAGCCTGAAAGGCGACCTCGACTCGCGCCGGGACGCGAAAGTAGGCGGACCCGTCCGGCTCGACCGGAACTGTCCCGAGGACCTGCTTCCCCGGCGCCCCGCGTGGCCGTCCCACCGGTGGATTGTCGATGCCCGGTGTGGATTTGGGCAACACCTGCACGACTCGCAGAGCCTTGATCGACCCCGGCGGGAGAGCCGGAGAGCTGGCATACACATCCTGCAAAAGGAAAGTGCCTTCCTCGCCGAGGTCGCGGTCGAGGGACGAGGGCAGCACGGGAGGTCGGAAGCGAGTCCGGAGTGGGACGGGAGACAGGCAGGAGATGTTCGTGTCGCGATACAGCAGCTCCTTGTTCCCGAAGGCGTCGACGAGATACAGACCAAACATGTTGGGCGCGTTGCCTCGTGGCTCGCCAAGTAGGCCCTGGAAGCTGTACGAGACCAGGAAGTAGGTTTCAGAGAGGGGATAAGCGGTCTTGTAACAGTGTCCCGGCCAGCGGTGAGCCTCAGGAGTTTCGTAGGGGGTGACACCCGGCATGGCTGCGTGCCAACTTCCACCGACGTTGGTCTCGCTTTCAGGGAAGGGAGCATCGGGCGTCAGGCGGGTGAGAGGAGACAGGCCGTTAAGTCCAGCCTTCACGTCCACCAACACGATGGAACCCGCGGTCATGGCATGGTGCGCTCCTGCCGTCGCCATAAGGCGCGGGGAGTTCGGGATGGGCCGAGGCTCCCACAGTCCGATGGGGTTGAACGTATTGTTGCCAAAGAAAGCCGCCGGGCCGCTCCCGTCCTGCGAGGCGGTCCACAGGTGCTCGTAAAAGACAGGATGCCGGTCGACGTAATCCCAACGTGTGTAGATGATCCTGCCGTCATGCTGGACTGCCGGGTCCCACTCCTGTGTCTCGTGGAAGGAGAGAGAGCGTGGGTTGGAGCCGTCCGGATTGGCCACGGCGAGCGTGTAATTCTCGCACCCTGGACTGCCGCACCGGTGCCAGCCTTTGCGACGCGTCGACACGAAGAGGATTCTGCCGTCTGGGAGGTATCTCGGAGAAAAATCATCATAGGGTCCGTCGGTAAGCTGGCGCACATTCCCGCCGTCCGCCTGCATCTCAAACAGATGGAAGTATCGGCCACGGTGCCCCTGAATTGTGTCTTCGGGTGTCCTGTTGACCTTGCAGTAGGCGAAGAGGATTCGCTTGCCATCGTAGGAGACCTCGGGATGCATGAAGCTGCCCGCAGTCAGAGCGGCGGGTGCAAGCTGCCGGCAGTCCATGGAAATTCCCGGGGAGTCCAAGACGAACACGCCCCCTCCCGGTCGGGCGTAACGTCCGTAGTATTGGGTCAGTTGATGGCTGAAACAGCCGGGCACGTGCTTCACGAAAAGCAGCGGCCCGAGTCGCGCGAGGGGATTCAGTAGAGCAATCTGTCGCTGGAGCCAGTGCACCTTCAGGTACAGGTCTTCCCAGCTTTCCCCCTCGATGACGCCCTTCGCCGAAAGACCCACCCGACATCTCTTAACGTCCTCCCAACGCTTGATGGACGGGGCGATGGTACTCCGCAATCCTGAACGACACAGGTCGTCAATGAGTCGTTGCCCGCGCGCAAGGATCTTGTCTACGGCCGCTGAGTAGGAGACCGGCTGGCAGGCGGGCCTGTCGCCGTTCGCACCCGTGTCGATTCCATCCTGTAGTTTCCAGTCCCATTCGATCATGGCCCGCTGCAAGGGCAACCGCAAGTTGGGGAGGCAGGGCGGGGGTCCCGCCGGTGGATTGGAGACCGGAAGAGAAAGGGGCATCGAGAAACTCCGCTTTGCTGCGGTGATCCTCAGGTGACGCCATTCGACCGCAGCCTCTCCCGAGACGGTGGTGGTGGTGAGAGCGATCCGCAAAGGGCCTTTGTCCGGTGTGAAGCGACTTACCAGCGCAACCCGGCTGGCGCGAGGCGTGAGCGTGGCTCGCCTGTCGAAACGGCTCTCCTCGCCGAGGCTGACCTCTGCGCGGCTGCCCTCCACCAAACGCACTTCGGCAAGAAGGTCGATCGGACCCCGCGCGCCGATCATGGGCAGAATCACGGAGCACTCCTCACCCTTTCGAACGCAAGCAAGGAAAGACGAGGGACCTGCGAACGCCAACTGGGGGCCCGACTCGCCGAGCACCAGGGACATGCCGAAGAGCGAGGCTGAGCCGGGGGGAGCCGGCCGGCGATTGAACTTCACCTCGGGGATTCCGAAACCGATGTACCCGGCCGCGAGCAACTCCACCTCCGCGAGACCACAGGTTTGTTGTGAATTGTAGGAAGTCAGAATCAGCACACGAAGCCAGCGTGTCTTCACACGAAGCTCCATGTCCAAGCGCGCCAGACTCTCATCCTGCAGTTGGCCGGTGCCGATCCTGTTCCATGCTTTACCGTCCGTGGAAACCTCGAGAGCTATCTCCCGTGAGTGGTACATGTTGCCCTGCCACTTCGACTGCACCAGGACGACGCGCCGCAAGTCCTCCTCTTCACGCAACTCGAAAGTCAGGGCACACGGCAGTTTCGTCCAGTCTTGTGAAAACCAACACCTCGAACTCTGCGAGTTCGCGTCTCCTTGCTCGAAACGGCCGTCGGCGGCGTTTTTTCCCGAGTAGGAGTCACTGTACTGAGTATCCGCTGAAACCCGCGTACCGTAGAGGGGGTTGGCGACATTAGTCAGCACACTCGGACTCTGCGAGTCCGCGTCCTGTGCCCGACTCAGGGTCGCGACCAGGACGGTATTCAGGCAAACCAGGGAAAGATGTCTCGCACGTCTCATGATGACTTCAAGAATTTTAGCACATCCTCGGTAGGGAGAAGAAGGTCTGTTTGAGCATTATCAAAAGAATCATCCATGCGCGGCTTCGCAACACGCAAGGTGAAAAAGTCATTGCGAGGAACGGAGTGGTTGCGAGGAACGAAGCAAAGCAATCCCCTTCGGGAAACGCGATCAACCTGGGGGATTGCTTCGACTCCTCCCTCTGGTCGGAGTCTCGCAATGACGTGATGAA
>JACQGJ010000359.1 GCA_016199605.1 Armatimonadota bacterium
GGCGGGAACGGGGAGTCCCTTCTTCACAACTGACACTGCGGCGGCCCTGCGGGCCGCTCAGATCGGAGCACAGGCGATCTTCAAAGCGACGGATGTCGATGGCGTCTTCGATAAAGACCCCCGCTTGAACTCCGATGCGGTGAGGTACGATCAACTATCGTATATAGATGTTCTGCGTAAAGAGTTGAAGGTGATGGACTCGACGGCCATCTCCCTGAGCAAAGATCACCGGATTCCGATCATCATTTTCAACGTTGAGATTCTGGGGAACATACAACGGGCAATCTTGGGGGACGACGTGGGAACGATGGTGTCCTGACGCGTCTCGGCTTGGCGCCTGGCGTCTTTCTCCCAGGCGTCGCGCGCGATATTTACACTCACTTTAGGCGGTGACTTATGCCCAAGCAGACACTGGCTGAAATGGAACGCAAGATGAAGATTTCGGTGCATGCCACGGGCGAGGAATTCGCCACCGTACGCACCGGGCGAGCGAGTCCGGGCTTGCTGGACCGCATCACGGTGGAGTACTACGGCAGCCACCTGCCGGTTAACCAGGTCGCCACGATTACAGTTCCCGAGCCCCGGCAGTTGCTGATTTCTCCCTGGGACAAATCCGTCTCCTCAACCATCGAAAAGGCGATCTCCAAGTCCGACCTTGGATTAATGCCGATCAAAGACGGCGACGTGATTCGGATCAACGTTCCCCAGCTTAGCGAGGAGCGCCGGAAAGAGATGGTCAAGCTGGTGGCCAAGAAGGCGGAGCAGGGCAAGATCGCCCTCCGGAACATTCGCCGGGAGACCAACGAAGAACTCGAGCGAAAGAAGAAGGACAAGGAGAACCCGGTCTCCGAAGATGAGATTGAACGGATCGAGAAGGAAGTTCAGAAGGTCACTGACAAGCATGTAGCGGAGATTGACGAGCTCAAGGATGCCAGAGAACAGGAAATCCTGGCAGTGTAGAGGATGTGAACGAACAAGCCTTGACTGACGTTCTCGCAATGAGATGGGAAGAAGCCATCGACAGGTTGCACCAATCGGGAGTTCGCATAGCCGGTCTGGAGGTTACACGACCGACGCGGAGCGAAGCAGCAGAAAAAGGCCCGCTACGCGTTGTTCGGCAGGTCGAATTCGAGCCGGGCTTTGCCCTGCTCACGTTGGCCTATGAATCAGGCTACAGGGGAAAGCCGCTGATCGCTCAGTGATGGACGAAATCGAAGAGATTCTGACAGAAGTCGAAAAAGAAGCGCCGCTGGAGAGCACCCCGTTGACACCGGAAGAAAAGAGACTGCTGGAATCGCTGGACCCCCAACGCATCCCGGAGCACGTGGCAATCATCATGGACGGCAATCGGCGGTGGGCGGAAAGAAATCGGTTCGCGGCACTCCAGGGACACCGTGCGGGGGCGCGCTCCTCCCGTCGAGTGATCGAAATCTGTGTGGATCTGAAGATCAAGATCCTGACCCTGTACACTTTTTCTACGGAGAACTGGAAGCGACCTCGCCGGGAAGTCGACGCGCTGATGCGCTTGATCGAGTTGAACCTGCGTCGCGAGCTTGGCGAGTTGATGAGGAACCAGGTCCGGGTGAAGCATCTCGGACTTCGCGAGGGTCTTCCCGCTTTTCTGTTGAACCAGATTGATCGCTCCGTCGAGGAGACGAGGCACAACGAGGGAATGATCCTGAACCTGGCGCTGAACTACGGGGGGCGACGCGAGATCCTGGACGCTGCCCGCGCGATTGCCTCCGAGGTGGCGGACGGGACCCTCAAGGTCGAAGAGATCGATGAAGATATGATCTCAAGTCGGCTGTACACTAATGGCGAATGCGATCCCGACCTTCTGATCCGTACCGGGGGCGAGATGCGGATCAGCAACTTCCTGCCGTGGCAGATCGCCTATGCGGAGTTGTGGGTGACGCCAACCTTTTGGCCGGACTTTCAGAAAGGTGATTTCCTGCGAGCCGTGGTGGAGTACCAGTCTCGAGATCGACGCTTCGGCAGTTCGAACTCGAGAAATCGCGGCAACGACAGATAGCTGGAGAATAAACGTGTTACTTGATCTGGTTGCATTCGGAAGTCTGTTAGTCGTGACGCTTCTGGACCCGATTCCCAGCCTTGCCGGTCTACCCCTGGCTGTGGTTGTGGGCGGCTTCGCGTACCTGACCGCTCGAGAGCTTGTCGGCTTGCTGCTCCCCAACCGATTGGAGTCAACAGAGTCCTTCGCGACGACCTACGCAGTCATCATTGTCGGATTCATGTATTTCTTCCGTCGCAACGATTCTGATCTGATCCTTCTCATAATCACCCTCGCCCTCATGATGGGCTCCCTCATGTTGGCCATTGCAGTGATCGGCTGCATGAGTGAGAAAAAAGCCAGGTCGTTCCTTCAACTTCTGGTGGTCCTTTTCGCAACGAGCGTGCTCGCGGGATTGTTCGGCCACTTAGCGATCCTTCCCACGGTTCTGCCGAACTCCGCGATCCTGGCGGCTGTGATCCTCCTGTCCGCTCTTTGGTGGAGACTGACCGGCGCTCGGGGCGAGCGAGAGACAGCCAACGGAGAAGGCAGACCTCCCGTCCGCTCCTCCACCGTCGTCGCGTTTGTGTCATCTCTGCTCGTGGGGTGGGTTGGGGTGGCCCTCGCCGTCGGTCCTCTGGCGAAGAACTCCCTGTTGCAGACAGGTTTCCTGCGCTGGTTGGTCACGATCGCTGCGGTGATCGGGCTTGTGCTCTGGGAATCCTCCATTCGGCCTGCGCTTGCCAGGAACTCGCAAGGTCAACCTCAGGTGGTTCCTTTTATAAAAGGCCGTTTGCTGGACCGGTTAGTTCCCCTTACCTTTGCCTCTACCGTCCTCTTCTATTACTACTGGACTCCGCGTGGTTAGCGCCGTGCGCACTAAAAAGAAGATTCTCGTCCTGGGTTCGACCGGCTCCATCGGGCGACAAGCCCTTTCTCTGGCAGCGGCGATGCCCGACCGTCTTGAGATTTTCGGTTTGGCCGCGCACAGCAACGTGGGGCTTCTCTTGGAGCAAGCTCGCGTCTTCCATCCGCAGGCGATTGGACTGGTAAACGAAGAAGCCGGGACGGAGTTGCGGGAGCGAGCCCGGTCTGAGCTCGATCCGCTCGACTGCGCCATATACCAGGGCGCGGAGGGTATCGAAGAACTGGCAGCAACTACAGAAGCAGACCTCGCTCTCTGCTGCATGTTGGGCACCGGAGGATTGAGGCCGACCCTGGCAGCTCTTCGGTCAGGCAAAGACATCGCCCTGGCAAACAAGGAAACCCTCGTGGCGGCCGGAGAATTGGTCACCCGCGAAGCCCGTTCGTATGGCGTTCGATTGTTGCCGGTTGACAGCGAACACAGCGCTCTTTTCCAGTGCCTGCAGGGGGAGTTGCCTGAGGCAGTCAAGCGAGTGATACTCACAGCCTCCGGCGGACCCTTTCTGCACACCTCCCCGGAGGATCTCTGTCGGGTGACAGTGGAGCAGGCGCTCTCACACCCCACCTGGCGGATGGGGAACAAGATCAGCGTCGACTCAGCTACGCTGATGAACAAGGGACTTGAGATCATTGAGGCCCACCACCTTTTTGGGGTAGGGGTTGATAGGATCGAAGTTCTGGTTCATCCTCAGAGTATCATTCACTCGATGGTGGAATTCGTGGACGGGTCGGTGAAGGCGCAGATGGGAGTGCCCGACATGAGGTTGCCGATCCTGTATGCTTTGTTCTATCCCGAGCGAGTGGAGAACTCGGAGGTCCCCGGCCTGGACCTTCGTCAGACTTCGCGGCTCACCTTTCAGGAGCCGGACGTGAATCGCTTTCCATGTCTGCGCCTGGCACGGGAAGCTCTGAAGTTGGGGGGCACCATGCCGGCGGTGATGAATGCGGCGAATGAGGCGGCCGTGGGTCGTTTCATCGAGGGCAACAGTGGTTTCATGGACATCCCGAACACCATCAAACAGGTCATGAAACTACATGACCCCATCTTTGATCCCTCCATGGCCCAGATCCTCGAGGCCGACGCCTGGGCCCGTCGGCAAGCCGCAACCTGTGGCAAGTCCGGGGTTACCCATGTCTGAAAGTAACTATTCACCTGCTATGTTGGGAGGGAGTGCGAACTCTGTGAGTTCGCACTCCCTCCCAACAGGTGAATACTAACTCTGAAAGGACCTCTTCGCGAACCGCTTTCCGATCAGAGGTCCGGTGGAGACTGTAATGCTTTATATTGTTGCGTTTCTTGTGTTGATCGGAGTTCTCATGATCCCGCACGAGTGGGGACACTATATCGTCGCCCGGCGTGCGGGGATGAAGGTATACGAGTACTCCATCGGTGTTGGACCGGAGATTTTCTCCCGGGTACGCGATGGGGTCAAGTTCTCCCTGCGGCCCATCCCGATCATGGCCTATGTACGAATTGCAGGAATGGAACCGGACGAAGCAGATCACCCCGAGGGGTTTGGGAGCAAGTCAATCCCGTGGCGGTTTGCAGTGCTCGTCGCCGGCTCCGGAATGAACCTGCTTGTGGCTCTCGTTGTCTTTATCGCCGCCGGCATGACTTTTGGCAAGGTCGTTGGCACAACCAGTGTGGTCAAGCACATTGACCCCCAGATGCCTGCTTACACCGCAGGCTTCAAAGTGGGCGACCGGATTGTGGAGGTCAACGGGCAGAAGATCAGGGACACGGACAAGTTCATCGAGACAATCGCCTCCTTGCCCAACAAACTTGTCCACGTCAAGGTGCTGAGAGAAGGGTCAGTGATTCCGCTCACGGTCGTCCCCAAAGGCCGCGTCGTGAAAGGCAAGACCGGCAAGGTCGAGGGCTCTCCCGCGGAGAGGATCGGGCGGATCGGGATTGAGATTTCGTCCCGGCCCATCTTCAAACGTGTCGGCTTGGTCGAGTCCATTGAAGGAGGGATAGAAGCCACAGTCGGCTGGACGGCGCAGATCCTGCAGGGCATGGTATACATCTTCACCCACCGAGAAGGGATCAAGCACGTAGGAGGACCCATCGCCATCGCCAAGGCGGCGGGAGATTCGGCGAAGCACGGACTGGCTGAATACACTTGGTTCACGGGGGTACTGAGCATCAACCTCGCCATCTTCAATCTCCTCCCTTTTCTCGCCCTGGACGGCGGCAGGATGCTGTTCCTGCTCTACGAACTGGTGCGACGGAAACGGATCGACCCCAGGAAAGAGTTCCTGGCCAACGCCATTGGGATGGGGTTTCTGTTACTGCTCATTGTACTGATTACCGCGAAGGACCTTCGCGACCTGATCCTGAAGTAGAGACATGGTGGGGGTTTGGTTATGTAGGGTCAACGGGGGACTACGAGAATCCTTCCTTCCCAAGCCCTTGACTGGGGGCCGTCCCCCTTGGTGTATAAAATGACCACGCGCAGAAAAACCCACAGCGTCAAAGTCGGCAGCCTGTTCATCGGCGGAGAGGCGCCAATCACCGTCCAGTCGATGACGAAGACCCCGACCCATGACATCGACGCTACGCTGCTGCAGATCTACGACCTGCAGCAGGCGGGTTGCGATATCGTCCGCTGCGCCGTTCCCGATGACCGTGCCGCAGAAGCCCTGGGCGAGATACGGATCAACATCCAGATTCCTCTCGTCGCCGATATTCATTTCAATGCCAAGTACGCAATGATGGCCCTGGAGCAAGGCGTGGACAAGCTCCGGCTCAATCCCGGCAACCTCAAGGATGAGAGAAAGATCGCCGACATCGTTGCGGCGGCAAAGGAACGCAGTGTTCCGATTCGCATCGGGGTCAATGCCGGGTCGCTGGACAGCAGGATTCGCGAGAGATTCGGCGGCGTCTGCCCCGAGGCGATGGTTGCCAGCGCGCAGGAGGAAGTGGAGTTGCTCGAACGGCTGGACTTCCATGACATTGTGATTTCACTGAAAGCCTCCGATGTGCTGATGTGCGTCAAGGCTTACGAGCTGGCGGCGGCGAAGTTCGAGTATCCGTTGCACATTGGCATTACCGAGGCAGGATTGACGATGCCGGGAACCGTTAAGTCTTCCATCGGCCTGGGTCATTTGCTGATGCAGGGCATCGGCGACACGATGCGAGTATCGCTCACCACCGACCCGGTCGAGGAAATCAAAGTCGGCTATGAAATCCTCAGCGCGCTCGATATTCGTAAGCGCGGCATGGCGATCATTTCCTGTCCCTCCTGTGGCCGGTGCGATATCGACGTGGTTCCTCTCGCCTCTCTGATCCAGGAGCGCCTCGCGGGACGCGAAACACCTATGACCGTCGCTGTCATGGGTTGCGAAGTCAACGGCCCAGGCGAAGCGCGTGCCGCGGACGTGGGACTCGCGGGGGGCGCTGGGGTCGGGCTTATCTTCTCCCAGGGCAAGATCGTCCGCAAGGTTAAAACCGAGGAAATGCTCGACGCCTTCATGGAGGTCCTCGACGAAGAAGAGGCGAAGAAGAAGGCGGAAAGTGTGGAGGTGTAAATTCGAGATGCCTGCGCGCCCGGAAGCACTTGAGAAACTGAATGATCCCCAAATCAAGATTGACTTCGAGGCTTTGGAACGCGTGGCCAGAAAGTATGAGCTCGATCTCATCGTTCTGCACGGCTCACGGGCGCAGGGCTTTGCGCGGTTCCGACAGCGACGTCGATATCGCTGTCCGTACTCGACGGCGGGACTACGACAAGGTAAGCCCCAAACGTCAATTCGACTGGCTATTGAACGTGATGGATGAGATCAACGAGGCAATCGATTACCCGGAGAGTTGCGATGTCCGGTTGAGCAATGCCTCCGACGTGGTGTTTCTTGCGAACGTTGCCCGATATGGCATTCCCTTGTACGAGGAAAGCCCCGACACCTTTGCTGTGTTTCAGACTACAGCAAACGATCGCTATAGGGCCGAGGAGCCTGAACGCAGATTGCTTCGCGATCGACAACGTGAATACCTTTATGGACGACCTAAGACAGTCTACTATTCAGAAGAAACTGCACTTCCTACTGAAAAGCATCGATGATCTTCGCCGCTATCTACCCTCCCGCAGGCAAGATTACCAGGAGGATGCCAATACTCAGTGCGCGAGCGAGCGCGTTTGCCAGATGATATTCGAGTGCGCGATAGATATTAACGAGCAAATCCTCAAGGGGCTGGAACAATCAACCGGGCGGAAAGGGAAAGACGGCTTCAAACGCCTTCATCAACTCAGTATTGTTGGTATGCAGACTCTGCAGCGATTCACTGAAGGATCGAACTGCCATGTTAACTTCCGGAACCTCCTGGTCCACGTTTACGACAAGATCGACCCCATTGCTGCCTACCATACCGCCCGGCGACTAATCCCCGATGCGACCCGGTATGCTGCCGAGATCCGACGCTACTTGGACGCCCTTGAGGAAGCGGAGGACGCTGCGCAGATGGGGACGACACTCGAGGCGCAAGACGAACCCCCGGCTGAGGCCTGATGTCAAGGAGCAACCATGACCCAACCCTCTCAACGAGTATCCCAGATGTTCCTGCACACTCTCCGTGAGTCTCCCGCTGAAGCGGAGCTGACCAGTCACGCGCTTCTCCTGCGGGGCGGCTTCATTCGCAAAGTGGCGGCAGGAATCTATTCGTATCTTCCCCTGGGTTGGCGGGTGCTGCAAAAGGTCATCGCCATTCTGCGGGAGGAGATGAACGCCGCCGGGGCGCAGGAGGTCCTTCTTCCCGCCGTCCATCCCGCCGAGTTGTGGCAGGAGACCGGGCGGTGGGAGGAGTATGGCGACCTGCTGGCCAAACTCGAGGATCGGCAGGGGCGCAAGTTCTGCCTCGGCCCCACCCACGAGGAAGTCGTCACCGATCTCGTTCGTCAGGAGGTCCGCTCCTACAAGCAGTTGCCCTTCAACCTGTATCAGATCCAAACC
>JACQGJ010000381.1 GCA_016199605.1 Armatimonadota bacterium
CCGCGGTTCTTTTCCTGGTACTCCTCTGAAGTGAGCCACAAGCGTTCCATGATACCCTCCTTGCTTGACTGTTACATCAACTCGGTTGGACAACGGAAAACCCACACTTACCGTGCGGGAAAGATGGCGTGGAGAAGGCACGGACGTTTTTGCTTCCCCGCTGCTTTTTCTCCCACCTGTTCATAACACAACCAAACCGTTCTGACAACCCTTGAGAGAACTTTTTCTTAGGAGGGGGGTGAGTAAGATCTCTGAGAATTGCTGCCAGTCAGCCCCCTTGCCCCTGCAATGGGGCTGACTATCACAAATCTTACTTACACCCGGCAGGCGCTGTCGCGTTTACACTGCTAGGACCTTATGTTATAATCGCGCCGGATTGAAGGGCGGTGTTCAACGCCCGCGGCTTTACTACAAGGCTCGGAGGGTGGGGCAGATTCCAGGCAGGCAACGAACCACGATCGCTTCTCCAGTAGTGATGGAGGGCGTGGGGCTTCACACGGGCGAGAAGGCCCGTTTGACTCTGAAGCCCTGCGCGGGAAAAGGACGGGTTTGCGTTCGCACCGATCTCCAGAATGCCGAGATCCCTCTGCTGATCGAGTCTGTCGCCGAGGTTGAGTGGGCCACGACCCTGTCAGGGAAGGGAGCCACGATCCACACCGTGGAGCACCTGCTGGCGGCCGCGTACGCTTTGGGGATCGACGACCTCCGGGTGGAGATCGACGGTGAGGAGTTTCCGGCTGCGGACGGAAGCTCTCTCCCATACGTGGAGTTGTTGGATGCCGCCGGGGTCGTCGAGTCGGAGGAGGTTCTCCGGCCTGTGACGATCCGGAAACCGATCTGGGTGGGGGACGGAGACAAGCACCTCCTTGCCCTTCCATGCGACAGGTTCACGGTAACCTATGCCGTGGACTACCATCACGCGGTGATCGGCAGGCAGGTCCTATCACTGGAAGTTACCCCGGAGTCTTTCAGGAAAGAGCTGGCAGCAGCGAGGACCTTTGCTCTTGTGGAGTGGGTGGACGCCCTGCGCCGGCAGGGACTGGCGCAAGGGGGCTCGTTGGCAAACGCAGTGGTGGTCTACTCCGATCACTACTCCGGCGAGCTTCGCTTCGAGGATGAAATGGTCCGACATAAGGCGCTTGATCTGGTTGGCGATCTGGCTCTGATCGGTCGGCCCGTTCACGCTCATTTTATCGCGCTGCGCTGCAGTCACGCCATGCACATTGAGATGGCGAGACGCATCAGAGATTGCACGACTGATCTTTAAGGAGCCTTTGGTGTCAGAACCACTTACTCTTGACCTCGAACAGATACGATCCACGCTTCCTCATCGCTACGCGTTTCTCCTGGTCGATCAGGTTGTTGATCTTGTGCCGGGCGAACATGCCGTGGGAATCAAGAACGTGACCGGAAACGAAGAGTTCTTTCATGGGCACTTCCCCCAACGGCCCGTGATGCCCGGCGTCTTGGTGACCGAGGCGATGACCCAGGTCGCCGAGTTGCTTCTCCTCAGAACCATCGGGAGCGAGGGCAAAGTTCACCATTTCGACTCCATGGATCGGGTACGGTTTCGTAAGCAAGTGGTTCCTGGCGACCGGCTCGTTACGGAGGTGACCCTGTCCAGCCGGAAGGGCAATTCGGGCAAAGTCAGAATGGTAGGCAAAGTGAACGGCGACATAGCAGCCGAAGGCGAAGCCGCCTATGTTCTCACAGATCTGTCCTATGCAGAGCCCCCCCCTCCGCAGGTCCCCACGCCGCCTCCCTTTGCCTCTGGTCGCGGCTTTAAGAGCGATGCGACTGAGGTCCACACCACTTCATGGGTCGACCCGCACGCCGAGTTGGGCGTCGGTGTGAAAATCGGTCCGTATTCCATCATCGAGGGAGACGTGAAGATCGGCGACCATTGCGTCATCGAGTCCCACGCCGTCGTCAAGAAGGGGACGACCTTGGGCTGCGATTGTCGTATCTCCCCCAATGTTGTCCTTGGACATGAGCCTCAAGACTCGAAGTTCCACGGCGAAGATAGCTTTGTCCTTGTCGGGAACCGAAACATCTTCCGGGAAGGAGCGACCGTCCACCGAGCCACCGGGGAGGGGAACGCGACCGCCCTGGGGGACGAGAATATGCTCATGGCCTATTCCCACGTGGGCCACAACTGCCAGTTGGGCAGCGGGTTGATGATCGCAAACTACACCGGTATTAGCGGTCACGTGGTGATAGAGGACAGGGTGGTCATCGGCGGCATGGTCGGAATCCACCAATTTGTGCACGTTGGGAAGCTGGCGATGCTGGCCGGTTATGCCCGGGTGACGCAGGATGTCCCCCCGTTCATGATGGGTGCGGGTCTTGGCGAAATTGTCGGGCTCAACGTGGTTGGCCTGCGACGTTCCGGCGTTGACCAGGAGACCCGCAACGATCTGAAGAAAGCCTACCGGCTCCTGTACCGATCAAACTTGAATACCAGTCAAGCCATCAATCGCATTGAAAAGGACATCAGAAGAACCCCGGAGTTAGAGTATCTGCTGGCGTTCCTTGAGAAAATCCGTCTCGGAAAGGGAGGTCGCCAGGAGGAAGCTCCCAGGCGATGAGAGCGGCTGGGCTGGGAGCGTGGGGATGTGGATGAGCTGTCAAATCGAGGCGGAACGGTAGTCACCTCAAAACCACTACATGGGATTCCCTCTGCGACCTCTCCCATCAACCTCGATGTGTTCATTTCTGCCGGCGATGCCTCCGGGGACCTCAATGGCGCGGAGGTGGTGAACGAGCTTCGAGGTCTGGTTCCGCATCTGAGAGTCCGAGGTCTCGGAGGCCCCTGTCTCGGCGGGGCGGGAGTAGATCTAATCTTCGACAGCTCGCAGTGGAGCGTCATCGGACCGGTTGAAGGAGCGAAGCGGATCCCGTCGCTCTGGTGGAGTTTCCAGAAAGTCAAGCGGGTTCTGTGCGCTGACCCTCCCGACCTGGTTGTACCCATCGACTTTGGAGGATACAACGTCCGGCTGGCTCGGTTCGCGAAGAATCACGGGTTGCCGGTCCTGTACTACTTTCCTCCCCGCTCGTGGGCGAAAGAAGGGAAGATCGGTCTGGGGCTCGCAGAAGTTACAACGAAGATCGCGACACCCTTTGAGTGGTCCGCGAAACGACTGAGCGCGGCGGGAGCGGAAGTGGAATTCGTAGGACATCCGGCTGTTGATCGAGCGCGGCCTTCCGCTCCTGTAAGCCAGCTCCGTCAGGAATTCTGTCTGCCTCCGGAAGATCCCGTCATTTCTGTTTTTCCGGGCAGCCGAGTCCCGGAGATCAAGCAGATTCTGCCGGTTATCCTGAAGGCTTGTGAACGGGTCCAGGAAACGGGAAGGAAGGTCAGCTTCCTGTTTTCCCGTTCGCTGAATCTTCCCGAGGAACTCTACCGGCGGATCTTCAGCCGGCATTCGATCACTCCGGTCCTCGTTACGGGTCGGGTCTACGATCTGATGGCGCTGGCGCAAGTCGGCATTACGGTCTCCGGAACCGTGACCCTGGAGGCGGCCTGCTCGGGGATGCCGATGGTCATCGTCTATACGGGCCCTTGGCTGGGGCGCACTTTGTGGAGAGTTTTCATGAATCTGCCGATGGTTGGCATGCCGAACTTGTTGTTGAACGGGATGGTTGCCCCCGAGTTGATCTGTGACAATCTGAACCCCAAAGCGCTCGGCGATCAGGTCCTCCGATTGCTCGACAATTTAGA
>JACQGJ010000382.1 GCA_016199605.1 Armatimonadota bacterium
AGATCGCGCAGCTTGATTTTCGCGTAGAGGGGATACTGCTCGTCCAGCGCGGGCAGGTGCTTGACGGCAAGGTCGTCCACACTGCACTTCCCGTCGTCCGATAGCAAGCCGAAGACGGTGCTGGTGAAGACCTTGGTGCAGGAGAATATCTTGTGGTAGGCGTCAACGTTGGGACCTTTCCAGATCAGGTAGCCATTGCGGATGATGACAAGTTGCTTCGCCCCGTCGGCGCCGAACTTCTCGTCCACGTGGGCGACGGCTGCCTTCAGCTTGGCTGAATCCACGCCTTGCGACTCCGGAGTCGCCTCCTGCCACTTCGCGCCGGGGAAAACGGTTTTCGGTTGCGAGTTCGCCATGCCCATGAACACCCAAGCAAAGAGGAAAGTGAATGTAGCCGTGACAGTCTTCACTGTTCCCTCCTGATATGGAGCACTCCGTCCCCGGCAAAGGGCGCCTCCAATGCGCGAAGGTCGCCGCCCACGATCGTTCCGCCTTCATGCCTCTGCCCCGTCCGTGGGTTGAACCAGTTGACCCTGCAAGTTCCCGGCAGCTTCGCCAGGTCCAGTGTCACGGTGCCGCCTTCCGGCAGGTAGGCGGCGAGCTCGCTCGTCGAGGCCATCGCGAAGGCATACCCCGACTTGACCAGGGCATCCTCAGGCTGCATGGCCCAAGGTTTGAGCGGTCTCATGAACGCGGCCAAACTGCCGATCTGCTGGTGCAGCGCCGTGCGCTTGTCGGGCACCGGCTTGGTGCGGAACTCCAGGCTGTTATCCATGTAGTTGAAATGCCCGCCACTGAGCACCGCCGACCACATCGCCTTGCGGACCTCGGCGTCGTTGTCGTTGATGGTCCAGTCGGTGTCGAAGATCAGCGGCTGGCGCAGACGGCGCTTCTCCAGAAGCGCGGCGTGGATGATCCTGGGATCCCACTTCTGCACGACGCTGCTGTGACTGAGCAGGTCCAACGGCATGAGCACGTGCTGCCGCGGCCTGGCGCGCTCCTGCTCGCGGATGAACTCGCACAGGTGCCGCTCCCACTCGGCGCTGTAGTAGTTCTCATTGGCGATTTCGATCAGGAGGTTGCCGAAGTCGTTGACAGTGTCCACGAGCTTGCGAAGGTAAGCCTTCTGGAACTCCAGGACTCTGGGGTTGCCCAGCGAACAGAAACCAAGCTGGCCGTCAGTGCCCTTGCCCGTGTTCTGCGGGTCGCCGTCCACTCCATTGGTGTTGTTGTCGCGGTGGAAGGCATGGAGCTTCCAGAGGTGGGGGTGTTTCAGCATCCAGGCATCCATGGTGATGAGCTGAAGGAACAGCCCGCGCTCGCGCGCCGCCGCGCAAAGGTCACGCAGCCGGTGGAAGAAGGCAGGGTTGAGCCTCGTGAGATCGTATCTGGGCCGGCCATCGTTGGCTGCGCCCGGTCCGGAGCGGAGGAAGGGCTCAACGTGCAGCTTGTCCTCCGGCGGAGGGAACTGCTCGCAACCCCACCACAGCCAGACGCGTGCGAAGTTCAGTCCGTTGGCCTTGAGCGCGTCGAACTGCGCTTTGTAGTCGAAGTCCACGTCCGAGAACGTGCCCCACGTGTAGTCGCCGATGAAGACGACGGGTTTGCCGCTGCCGTCGGTGAAGTAACGTGGATTGGTCGGGTGGACGCGGAGAGGCCCTCTGGCGGCTCCCGCAACAGCCGCGAGTCGAGTTGTGAGCGTCAATGCCACAAGAAGCACACTCCCCATGCGCTTGTACCAGGCATTCATGATGACCTCCTCTGTGCTCGGACATCCTATCCTCGCTGGCCAGGGCGCCCCGCTCACTCATCGGATCGGAGTGAGAAGCATTTCAGGTTTCCTCTTCGGTCTTTACAATACAGCCTGCCACCGGAGAACACAATGTGGGGCCAGACTTCCGTACTAAACACGCCCTCTTTTCGCGCAAGTTCCTTGTAAGCCCCGGAAGAACCTGTCTGCGTCTCTGCCAGCAGCAGATTGCCATTGCCTGACCAGACGATCAACCGGTCATCTGCGGTCAGGATACACGATCCGGCATTCCCGGTGGAAGGGCCTTCCCATACCTGGACGCCCGTCTCGAAGTCCAGGCAGCGGAGTCTCTCCCAGGCCCAATAGACATAGCCCTTGTGGATCACCGGAGTGCAAATCTGTGAGGTGTAGCGTTGCTCCCAGACCTTGCTTGCACCTTTGAACGAGACTGCGATCTTGCAGATTGTGTTGTGGTTATACCCCGAAGTGATCAGCACGTGGTTGCCGTGCATGGCCGGGCTGGCGATGCTGTTGGCGAAATGAGTCTCCCACGGATACTTTGCGACTGTCTTACCTTCCTTGCCCCGGTCTACCCGGACGACCAGCATATTGGACAGCGTCAACACCGCGAGACAGGGAACTCCTTCCACCGTCATCGGCGCCATGCCTCCGGTATGCCCCGCAAAATCGGTGGATTCGGAGAACCACCTCGGTTCGCCGGTCCGCTTGGAAAAGGCGATCAGATTGCCTTTCCGACTTCCGACCTCAACGATCAGATCATCTCCGTGAATCAAGGGAGCGGTCGTGTAGCCATAGTCTCGTTGCCCACTGCCTCTTATTTCGGGACGCCGGGACATGCCGTATCGGTCATACAGATTCACTCCCCACACCCGTTTGCCCTGCGCCCGTGTGTCCCAGCAATTGAGGTCGCCATCGGCGCTCAGAGTGTGAAGGTAGCCGGTTGCTGAATCATATTCCGGCGTGGAGGTGGGGCCGCCGTACAGACCCGTATCGCCCACCGCGTTGCGACCGTAGCGGGGACAGGCGTAGGATTGTTGCCAGACTTCCTTCCCGGTGTCCGCATCGAGGCAGAAGACATGATTCTGGTCGGGAAACCATCCCAGGGCATAGAGTCGCTTACCGACAACAATCGGCGATGTGGAACCTTCTCCGACGTGCGCGGCCCACCGGGCTTCCCTGATCGGCCAACCCCCTTTCTCCCACCCCGAGGTCTCACCAACGATATCGTTCCGGTTCGGTCCCCGCCAATGGGGCCAATCGTTCTGCGACAGGACCATCGCCGGGGAGAGGAATTGGAAGGCGATAAGAGAGATCAGCAATACAGTCGGACTAATGTTCATGGCTTCCTCCGGACATAGAGAACTGCATCGCCCTCGAAGGGCACTTTGAAGGAGAGTTTCGCACCGCCCTCTATCGTGCCGCCGTTCGTGGCAGTGCCGGTGCTGGGGTTGAACCACTCCACCTCCAGCACCCCTGACGCCACGGAGAGGTCCACCGTCACTTCCCCGCCCTCGGGCAGGTAGACCAGGTACTCCTTGCCTGGATTCGCCAGGCAGTATTGCGTGGAAGCGAGGTCGTTGCGCGGCGTCATCTCCGCCAGGTTCATGCGGTTGGCCAGCGTGCGGGTATGGCCCATGGCTTTGCGGGCGCCCTCAAAGACGGAGAGGTCTCCCTCCGGAGACCCCGTCACGGCAGCGATGCGGTCCATGTAGATCGGATTGTGTCCCCGCAGGAAGCTCTTCCAGACCCACCTGTGGTCGCCCCCCACGCCCCAGAGGCGGTCGGTGTCGCTGATGACAACCTTCCTGCCGTCAGCCGCCGGCGGGTCGTCGCGGTAGCCGACGCTGCCAGGCGAGATCCAGTCCGCCCTGCTACCGAATAGTAGGGGCAGGTTTAGCGTGTTGATCCCGACGGGGTGCTGCTTTGGCTTGGCCGCCTCGTATTGCTTGATGAGGTCAACGAGATGGTACTGCCACTCTTTGGTCTCATCATACCCCTCGTTGATGATCTCGTAGAGCACGTTGTCCAGGTCACCGACCGTGTCCATGACCTTCTCGACGTAGGCCTTCTGCAGGGCGGTGATGGCGGGAATCTGTAGGGTGTGCGACTCCAACCCCTTGCCATCCCCGTCGGGATCGCCGTTGATCCCGTTCACGTTGTTGTCCTTGTGGAAGGGATGCCCTTGCCAGGCTCCGAGATTGTTGTACCCCCCGACGCCCCATAGGTCGAACAACATGACCGCGACGTAGATGCCCCGCTCTCCCGCGGCGAGCACGCGTTGGCAGAGCCGGTCGAAGTAGGCCTGGTTGAGCTTGGTCAGGTCGAACCTCGGCTTCCCGTCAAGCGCCTCCCCTGGTCCCGTGCGCCGGTAGGGTACCGGATCAACCAACGCCCAAGTGCCGTCTTCGAGATGGTTCGCGGCAGTCTCCGGCGTCCACAGCCGAATGAAGTTATGGTTGTGCGCCTGGAGAAAGTCGAGATAGGCTTTGTAGTCGAACAGTCGCTCTGGGCTTGAGCCTTGCCAGCCCCCGTCCTGGAAGTTCGTCCATGTGTGCGAGCCGGTCAGATAGACCGCCTTCCCCGACCCGTCCGTGAAGTAGCGCGGGTTGGTTGGATGGACCCGAAGTGGGCCCGTGGCCTTCTCTCCCACGGCTTGTCCCGCCGTCAGCAATGCCACGAGCAATCCTGCTGCCAAGGAGGTTCGTGTCTTATGCTTCAACAGCCCTTTGTTCAGCCACCATGTTTGCATGAGGCGCGCCTCCTCGACCGGGAATATCGCTCTTTCACTTCTGGATCGGGCCAACGTACGCCGTGCTCACCACGATGTCGTCGAACCAGACGCGATTGACGCGGTTGGGGTCCTCCAACCTGTTCTGCCGTTGAGTGCCCTCATCAACGTAATGCTCGAGCCAGAGGTGGTTGATCTTCAACGCATTGTCCGTGCGCAGGCGAAGGCCCTCAAACGGCTCGCCCCCCTTCGAGAGCACGTCAAAACCCATTCCAGACCACAGGCCACGGGGGATGCCCTTGAAGATGTGCGTGACCAGCTTCCCATCGAGCCAGAGCGCCAACTCACCGTCGGCTTTGTCCGGGGCGGAGTTCATCTGGATCATGAGTTCCACGCACTGCCACTTGTCTCGGGGGACTTGCTGAGGCTGCGCCGGGTTGATGCAGTTCCCCCAGTACTTGCCGTCAGCCGAAATCTTCATCTCTGACCAGTAGGTGTAGAGCATCCACACGCCGGGCGGTGGGTATTTTCCGTAGTTCCCAATCGGGTCGATGAAGACCATCAAGCGGTCGTTGCCTGCCGGGCGGGTCCCGGCTCGCGGGTTGGGCCAGGGCGTCGGGGGGTTATAGCCCCCCAATTCGACGAAGTGATGCTCGTAGGCGTGGTCGGACGCGAACTTCGTGTAGAAGCGCAGGTAGGCTTGGTCCACGCCGGGATAGGTAGTGTAGAGATGTCCGCCTGAGTTCTCGCCTAACGTGCCAGTCATCTGAAGCGAACGCTTTCCGCTGCTGTCAGAAGGCACACCGTCGCTGAACGCCAGCACTTTGCCGTCTTTGTTGCTCACCTCGCTCCACCGCTTGCCCAAGTCCTCGAGGTTCCCCCTCTCGAAGTTCTCCGCGAAGAGCACGGCCGGGTCGCGCTCGATGCCGGCATCGCCAAGGTACTTCGCTGCGATGCCCACCCTCCCTTCCGGCAGCCTTGCCTTGGACTCCTCGCCGGTTGCGGCGGAGTGCGAGAACAGCCACAATCCGAGCAAACCAATCACTGCCGCTGCTCCAAGATCCAGAATGGTGATGCGACGAATCCGTGGGCTTTTCATTTCTCCTCCCTCCTCTGAAAATAACCCGTTCGTCCAGGAGTTGCACTCCTGGAC
>JACQGJ010000347.1 GCA_016199605.1 Armatimonadota bacterium
GTATTGTAGCCGGTGACAACCGCGAAGCAGTCCTCCGGTCGAGACATCAGGACCGCTGCCACTTTGCGTTCGGGATCGGTCTGGTAGAGGATCGCCTTCTCGTAGTAACGCTGTGGATTCCACTGGTAGAGCGCCCAGATCCTGTCCCACCGTCCATCCACCGACCGACGCGCTGCATGCTGATCTCGCGGAAACACAAGCCCGGTTCCGACGAAAACGTCGTTGACCTGCGGCGCTATCCACTGCGGCTCGTCCGGGGGCACGGTGAAAGGGCTGCCCTGAACGTACACGTAAGGTTGAAACGACGGAGGGAAGTAGTTAGACAGGAACACTTCGTAAGCCGGATACGGCCAGTTCGACTGGACGGTCACCGTCAGGTCGATGACATTCGGTTCCTTGACCTCGTAGATCGCCGTGAGGGCTGCGCGGTGGTCGTCCGTCGGAGCCCAGTGAATCTGGAGGCTGTTTCCTTCCTGGGTGATCGTTCTATCCTTCTCTCGAGCCGTCCCCATGCAGTGGTTAGCGCAGAACAGGAGGAACAGGTTGAGCACATCATACTTGGGATGAACGACATCGATCCCGGAGGGCTTGTGAACCAACGTCTTAACCCCATGCCTCTGCCCTTCCGGCAGAAGGAATCCCTTCAGCTCCTCCGTCTCGAAATGCCACCCGTTCTGGTCTGGATCGTGCTTCAGCATCATCTGTCATCTCCTTCTCAATCCCAATTTCCCACGGTGTGTCTCACTCCACCGAGTGGAAACCTGACTCCTGTCAGAGCTTCACCCGCGCGGTAGTCATGACCGTACGCTCGCCGGAATTCGGCTTCCATTTCTTTCTCAAGCTCGGTCGGTTCTGTCATGGGCAAGTCCACCCAGGTGTTGCCGCGACGATGGCTCTCGCGCAGGGCGAAAAGAACCTCAATGTCGGTGCAGGCGTTTTCGGGGCCGTATTCGGGTTTGCCATCTTCCGTGATTGCGCGGTGCATACCGAGCAGGATTTGCATCCGAGCAACTTCATCGCCATCGGCAGCCCGGTACTCCATGAAGGGATTATCAAAGACTACGGGGGGATCGGTATCCACCCGTAGGTGATCGAGCACCTTTTCGCCGTTGACTGTGCGATACTCCTCGACAAAAGGATAGTGGGTCGCACTGGAATGCGACCCAAGGTGCAGATTGTCACCGACAAGCTGACCCTCGGTCCCTTCGATGTCCCATCGCGCCGCGGTCCGGGCCCGGGGCGGGCTTTGGAACACACAGGTGACTCCCTTCTCGAACTCGACGACCGCCAGGTCCCAGCGGTCATCGCTCATCCTCTTGCCGCTCCAGTGATCGAAGGTTGGCACTTTGACCGGCTGTGTATAACCCAGGACTCGTTTTGGCGCGCTGCCGATCAATTGCCGAACACCGTTGATACCGTGGTAATCCGCTTTGTTGGTATAGTAGCAGCGGGCATGAGCAATCTCTCCAAGAAGTCCCGAGTCGATGATCCGGTGCTTCAATTGTTCCTTGGCCCAGAGGTAGACCTGCTCCGAGACCTCGAACTTCACGTTGTTCGCTTCCGTGACCTCCATCAGGTACCGAGCCATAGAGAGCGTCGGCGCGATGGGAATCTCGGTAAGGGCGTGTACCCCGCGCTTCGCCGCCGTCGGCACCGACATCATGTTACAATCCGGGGGCGTGCCGTTGAGAATCACGTCCACCCCGTGTTGGTCGAGTAACTCCACGAGCGTCGCGTAAGGTTTGACTCCCCACCGTTCAGCGCTCGCTTCCCGCTTCTCCGGAACAGCCTCGCACAAGGCGCAGAAGTCATAGTATCCTGCTTCCGTCAACTTGGTCAGCGTCCCCATCCAGCTTTGGCCGCGACCCGCTCCTGCTCCCACCATCGCGATGCGCAATTGTTTCATCTACCGTGGAATCTCCTTTACATGATTTCCTTAAGAACTCGTCCAGGAACAACTCCGCGTTCTCGACGGGAGTCTGGCTGTGATTCTGATACTTTGCGCTAGATTGGGCGCGGTGTTATTGTTGGACGAGTTCTAAGGTACACTCTCTTCCCTGTTTCGTGAGCATGTCGTGCGGCTTCGGCTATCGCTATCAATTCAAGCATCAAAGTGTGTGGAACCTGCGTCTGGCGTGTCCGCACCATCTTCTTGATCATCGCGGCGATCTTTGCGGCTCCTTCAGGGAAGACCCAATCGTCGAAAGCAGGCGAATGGCAAGCTCCCTTGGCGCCGTAGGCGCTGGCGTACATCGCGCAGTGTGGTGATCCGCCGACGTCGCAGTTGAGCACCACGCCCTGCTTCGGACGATCGGGCTTCCCTCCGTAGTCCAGGAAAACGTGCGCCAGTGGGGTTGGTCCCATGCTTTCGACGGAGGTCACTCCGTCACCGAAAAGGTGGACGGCGAGGCTGATCGCGTGGATGTGACCCGCCATGAGGGCGCCGCCTCCCTTCACGGTCCCGAATTCAACTTTCCCAAGCTCCGGGAAGCGATCCCGGAACTGAGTCGCCTGCGGGACCTGCAGCAGGATGGAGGAGGACATCATCGGCGCCCCGTGTCGATTCGCGAGGCGAATCAAAGCCTGGGCGTCTTTCACGGTGTAGGCGAAAGGCTTGTCTATAAAGGTCGGCACACCTTTTCTCAGGGAAGGCGTTGCCAGCTCGAGGTGGTCGCTCCCGTCGCCGTTGCAGTCTGCAATGAACACGAGATCCACCTCGTCAGAAACCTCCTTGTACTGCTTGCACACCTGAGGCTTGCTGTCGAAAACGTTGGCAAAAGCCGCGGCAAGGTCTGGGTCTTGGTCCCACACTTTCGTGATTGTAAAACCATCCACGGTAGGCACCATGATGTGAGTGGGATCGGCGTAGTGAGTGTAAAAGTAGAAGTGCGCCCCACCGGTCTCCCAACTGTACTTCCCTTTGAGTGATTGCGCCGGCGCGATTGGGTCTCGCAGCAGCAAGGGATCGTGCTTGCACATCAACGCGCCGTAGTACATGGCGTGGAGATCGCAACGGATCAGACCGACCCGGATTGGTCGGTGGGTGGTGGCCATAGCTTCCTCCTCAGACAAAGGCGAATTACGGATTGCGGGTCAGTCGTTACCTCGGGAGCGCTCCCGGCAAGGACCCTCTGACGCTTTACTTCGACGGCTCGTAAAGCTCAATCGTCATCCCGTCCGGATCGAACATGTACAGGCTCTTGCAGATGTACTTGCCATCTCGGTGGACCTCCACCGGTGGGCTGTTGAACCTGACTCCTGCAGCTTTGAGCCGCTCATATTCCTCGTCCAGAGTAGCGACCACAAGAGAAATGTGACCCGAGCCAACGAAAGTGTTCTTCAACTCCCGGATCTCTCGCTGAGGGTTGAGGTACTGCACAAGCTCGAGCATGAAGCTCTCCGTTTCATCATGGAAAAGGGCGACTCGGAGCTTGACGTTGTCGAAGCCCAGGATCCGGTCATAAGACGGGAGATTCTGCCGGACCGCGTCCTGAATCAACTTCAAACCGAGAAGGTCACGGTAGAAAGGGATCGATTGGTCCAGGTCGGATACTGTAAATCCAGTGTGGTGCATCTTGAAACTCATGGGGTACTCCTATCGGTATACTCGTTGAGGTCGGGAATCTCCCCCTCACCCCGACCCTCTCCCACCGTGGGGAGAGGGCAGGGGCGAGGGGGGAGGCTGTACGGCGCGGTCCCCAGCCTCCCTCAATCCTCAGTGCATCAACAGTCCGCCGTTTACCTCGATGATCTCACCTGTGAC
>JACQGJ010000344.1 GCA_016199605.1 Armatimonadota bacterium
GCACTGGGACTCCTCTCCAAAGCCCGGGATCATGATCTGCCGCCGGTATCTCTCCAGTTCGAACTCGGTCAACACAGCCAACGGTCTCCTCCTCCTGTTTCACAGTCTCGGGATTTCAATCTTGCCAACCAGTCGGGGGTCTTCCATCGTCACATCGCGCGCTCCATCAGGGACCCTCGTCCGAGCCGGTGTACCATCACGCTGACCAGCACTGCGAACAGCGATATGAGCAACACCAGGAAGAGCGCCGTCTTCTCCCGCCCCGACTGCATGTATTCGTAAATCGCGATCGGCAGAGTCTGCGTGCGAGAGGGGATGTTCCCAGCGACCATCAGGGTCGCGCCAAACTCACCGATCGCTCGAGCGAAACCGAGCGTCGCACCCACTCCCAGGCTGCGGGCGGTCATCGGCAGAAGAATGGCCCGGAACACCTGATATTCCGAAGCCCCGTCCAATGTAGCGGCCTCTTCCATCTCACGGGACACGCCTTCCAGAGCGGTCCGCATCATCTGCACGACAAACGGCATACTGGCGATGGTGCTGGCAATCACCGCCGCGTACCACGTGAAAACGAGGTCCCCCCCGCAGAACTTACGGCAAACAACACCGGGCACAGTGTCGCGGCCGATGGTTAGCAGCAGGTAATACCCCAGCACGGTCGGGGGCAGCACCAGCGGGATGTTGGTAATGGCGATGATTACTTCCCTGCCGAAAAAAGGACGCCTCGAGAGGAAGTACGCCAGCAGGACACCCAAAGTCACCGCGTTGAAAGTGGCCAGCAACGCCACGCGCAGAGACAGGAAAACGGGAAACCAGTCGATATCCTTGAAGTCCATCTACCGACTCACGCGCTCCCCTGGGATCATGAAACCATACCGGCGCAGGATCACCCGACCGGGTTTGCTCATCACGTACTTCTGAAACTGAGCCGCGAGGACGGGCCTTTTCGACAGCGAGGTGATGCCCATGGCCTGCACGATCGGCTTGTGCAGCTCCCCGGGAATCGCGACGTATCTACCTCCGCTGCCGAGGCAAAGGGACACGGCGACTATCGCCACGTCCACGTTGCCGGACTTGGCATGTTGCAGAGCCTGTGCGACATTCTCCGCGTAGACCAGCTTGGGCTTCACCGTGTCCCAGACGCCCGTCTTCTGCATGGCCTGTTGGGCGGCCTGTCCGTAAGGCGCGTGCTCCGGATTGGCGATGGAGATGCGCTCAACTCGTGAACTCACAAGGTCCTGAATCTTGTGCAGCTTCAGGGGGCTGTCCCGCCTGGTCCACAGAGCGATCTGACCCTTTGCATACATCACTTTGCTGTCACGGCGCACCGCTTTCTTTGCTATCAAGTCATCAATGAACTTCTCGTTGGCTGCCGCAAAGAGGTCATACGGCGCTCCCTGCTCGATCTGTTTCGCCATAAGACCACTGGAGCCAAACGTGAATACCACTTTGCTGCCGGTTTTTTGGGCGAAGGCTTTGCTCATCTCCCCGAAAGCCTGGCGCAGGTCCGCCGCCGCTGCGACGGTCAAGGTGTCCGCGGAACTCCCCGGCGGCAGGAGTGCAACACCCATCACCAGAATTGCTATCGCACCTGAAAGGCGGCTGGTACCGGACCTCCGGAGACCCCTCGGAGGATATCGCTTCAAAGCATTTCTCCCAGATCGGAAAGACTGCAACTTGTGACGCGTAAGTATATGTCGTAGCCCGGAGGCTTGTCCATACATGAGTTCTTCCACTCACTCTCCCGGATACCCGGCGACCGATGGAGAAGAATCCGCCTCGCGGAAGTTCGCCACCCTCAAAATGAAGGCGTTTCCCTTTCCCCGCGTTAGACGTGTTCCTCTCGATGGGAGATATATACTTTATAACCAGATTCGGCTCAAGAAAGGTTCAGGCCAAGCTCAAGTTCTGCTCAAATCTGCTGGAAGGGTTCCGAAGCGTAGTGAGGGAGGTAGCCGATAGGCGCCGCAAGACCGGGAGATGAAGCGGGGTTCACGACGGCGGAGCAGACGCGCAGGAAGCAGTTGGCCCCGCAGCCTCCAGGGTGTATGATGCAGGCGCAGCCGAGACAGGTACACTCGGCCATGACACGAATGCCAGAGGGTGAGGCCAGGATGCCAAGAAGAAAAAAGCTGGAAGTAACGGGAGAAATCCCGCCCACCGGTGAGGCGATGTGGCGGAAGCAACCCGCGGACCTGGTGGGGGCCGCGCCCGAGCGAGTGCCGCGCCAGCCTCAGATCTGCGCCGCTGCGGCCGGCGGCATCGCTCTGCTGGCCTTGATCGGCTGGCTGACGAACGCGCGAGTTCTGGCCGGTCAGTGGGGCACCAACATCCCTATGGCCCCCAGCACCGCTCTGGCCTTTCTCCTGCTCGGTGGCGCTCTGTTCTGCGTGGCCCACTGGCCCTCCCAACGCCTGAGCCGCCGCTTTGCACTGGCCGCTGTGAGCCTCGTCGCCGTGGAGAGTCTATTGGTGACTGTCCAGTTTCTCACCGGTGTTGATTGGGGACTGGATCGGGCGCTGTTCCGCACTGAAGAGTTGGTTGGTCAGACGCCTGTCGGCCGCATGTCACTCCTTACTGCTCAGGCCTTTCTGCTGCAAGGCCTGGCGCTCCTTGTTCTGCTCCTCTCGCAACGGTGGCGCCACGCCCCAGCCGTTGCCGCTGTATGCGCCACCATCGGCACAGCCATCGCTTCCGTGGTGTCGGTCGGCTACGCCTACGGCGAGCCTCTGCTCTACGGCGGTCCGGCCATTCCGATGGCCCTGCCCACCGGTCTCGCCTTTCTGCTGGCAGGTTTTGGGCAACTCAGGTTGACGCTCCCCCGCATCCCGGCGTTGCGCGCGTGGAGCGGCAATTCCACGCGCGGCGTTCTGTTGCGCGCTTTTCTGCCTCTTGTGTTGTCTCTCTTGCTCCTCGAAGGCTGGGTGGACGTTCACTTTGGAGTGTTTCGTTCGTCGAACATGGCGCTGTGGCACTCGCTGACCGCACTGATGGGTATCGTCGTGATTGTGGTCCTCATCGGGTGGATCGCCAGGCGCACCGGAAAATCCATTGAGCAGGCCCAAGAGGAAATTCGCAGCCTGGCGCGCTTCCCCGATGAAAGTCCTCAGCCTGTGCTGCGCTTCACGCGCGAAGGTCGTCTGCTCTACGCCAACCGGAGTAGCCAACCCCTGCTTGCACACTGGCATTGCGAACCTCCGGGCGAGTTCTTGCCAGAAAGGGAACGCCGAGGGATTGACGAGGTGCTTCAGTCTGGCGTCAGTCGGCGTGAAGAAGTCACCTGCGGAGACACGATCTATTCGCTCATACTTGCGCCGATTGTGGAGATGGACTACGTGAGCATCTACGGGCGCGACATCACCGCGCGCAAGCGCGCGGTGATGTCGCTCAAGGCGAGTGAAGAGGAGGAGCGACGTTCCGCCGAACAGTTGACCGCGCTGATCGAAGTTGGCAACCTCCTGTCATCCGTCGGGACCTCAAAGGAACTGTGCCGACGCGCCATCGAGCTTGGCCGGGAGAAACTGGGATTTGATCGCCTCGGCCTCTGGTTCACCTCAGAGGAGCCTGATGCTGTGACCGGCACCTTTGGAGTGGATGAGCAGGGGCGGCTGCGTGACGAGTGGGGCTCGCCAGTCACGGCAGGCCCTGGATCGGTGATGTGGAAGGTTTTGCACGAGCGATCCGATTGGCTGCGCGAGGAGGATACGCCCCTCTACAACCACCATGCGGAGGCCATCGGGCGCGGCGCTCTTGCCGTGGCCGGGCTGTGGGACGGTGAGAGAATGATCGGTTGCCTCAGTACCGACAACCTTGTCCGCGGTGAGCCTCTCACGGACCGCCAATGCCAACTGCTGAGCCTCTACGGTTCAGAGCTGGGGCATCTCTTCACCCGTCAGCGCGCGGAGGAGGCGCTGCGGAAATCCGAAGAGCGATTCAGGACCGCCCTGGAAAGCATGATGGAAGGGTGCCAGATAATCGGTTTTGACTGGCGCTATCTGTATGTCAATGAGGTTGCCGCCCGGCACGGTCACCGGTCGAGGGTGGATCTTGTAGGACGCACGATGATGGAGGTATACCCGGGAATTGAAACCACCGAGATGTTCGCGGCTCTGCGACGTTGTATGGAAGGACGCACGGCTCATCTTATGGAAAATGAGTTTACCTATCCCGATGGCGCTAAGGCGTGGTTCGATCTGAGTATTCAGCCCGTGCCCGAAGGGATTTTCATTCTCTCTTTCGACATCACCGACCGCAAGCGGGCGGAAGCGGCGTTGCGGGAGAGCGAGGCGCGCTTCTCCACCCTCTTCCATTCCAGCCCGGCCAGGGTTGCCCTCACCCGCCTCGAGGATGGCCTGTTTCTCGATGTGAACGAGGGCTTCCTGCAAGCGGCTGGCCGCGAGCGCGACGAGGTGGTTGGTCACACGTCCCTTGGGTTGGAGGACTGGGTTGACGATGAGGAGCGAGTCAAGCTGCGCAACATGCTGGCGGATCGTGGATCTGTGCGGAGTTTCGAGGCGAAGCTGCGTGCGAAGTCTGGCGAAATTCGCGATGTGCTCATGTCAGCAGATGTCATCGAGTTGTCCGGGCAGCAGTGCATTCTGAGCGTGGCACTCGACATCACCGACCGCCGGCGGGCGGAGCAGGCGTTGCGGGAAAGCGAGGAACGCTACCGTACTCTAGCCGAAGCTTCGCACGATATGATCAATGTGGTCAATCGACAGTGGGAGGTCGAATACTCGAATACCTTTTCGGCCCGCCAGTTCGGGGTTCTGCCGGCGGACCTGATAGGCAAACGGCTATCCGAGATTTTCCCACCGGAGATCTCCAATCGTCAGCAAGCCAGTCTGCAGCAAGTTTTCGATAGCGGACAGTCGTCCTACATAGAGGCGCCTGCCGTCTTTCATGGCAGGACGGCTTGGCTGGGCACATGGATTGTACCGATCAAAGACAAAGACGATGGGACAAGCACCCTCCTGGTCGTCTCGCGCGACATCACCGAGCGCAAGCAGGCGGAGGAGGCCCTGCGAGAGAGCGAAAGGAGCATGCGCGAGCTTGTGCGGCACGCTCGCTGCGGCCTCTGGAGCGGGAAGATTGAGGCAATCACCGGCGGTGAAGACAGCTCGCGGATGGGGGACGCGTTTCTGTGGCAGATCCACCCGCAGCCGGATGAGCAAGCCCTCCAAGACATGGTTCCTTTGGACGCGTCCCCGGATGGGTTCTACAGCACGGCCATCTATCTGAGCGTGCCGGAAGAGGAGCGAGCCGCGAAGGACGCCGTGGGGTTGGCGGCCCTCCGCCGGGGTGACGACCACTATAGCCAGGAGTTTCGTTGCTTTGACCGGGACGGTCGTATGCACTGGATTCATGAGGAGATGTCGCTGCAGCCCCTCACCCCCGGATGGTGGAAGGTCTTCGGCGTCTGGGTAGACGTTACCGAGCGCAGGCGCGCGGAGGAGGCGGTGCGTGAAAACGAACAGCGTCTTGCCTCCATCTACAATACCGTCGGAGACGTGATTTTTCATTTGGCAGTCGAACCCGAAGGGCAATTCCGCTTCGAGTCGGTCAACCCGGCTTTTCTGAGGGTAACCGGACTGAGGCAGGATATGGTGGTCGGCAGAAGGGTGAACGAGATCATTCCAGAGCCGTCCCTGACGATGGTTCTGGACAAGTACCGACAGGCGATCGAGGAGAAATCCATCGTGAATTGGGAGGAAACCTCTGATTACCCCAACGGGCGGTTGACCGGCGAAGTAGGCATTGCGCCTGTCTTTGACGCCAAAGGCACTTGCACCCATCTGGTTGGATCAGTTCATGACCTCACCGAACGCAAACAGGCCGAAGAGGCGTTACGCGAGAGCGAAGCCAGGTACCGAATGCTTGTCCAGACGATGAACGAAGGACTGATCGCGGTGGATAACGACGACGTCATTCAGTTCGTCAATGAACGCATGGCACAGA
>JACQGJ010000345.1 GCA_016199605.1 Armatimonadota bacterium
GGCGACAGCGGCAATGGCCCGGAGAACGAGCGGAAGATCACGTGGGAGTCGCTCTACATCCCCAAGGCCCGCGTCCCCAAACGCCTACATGTCAGCCTGTCGTGGGCGGATGCGCCGTGGCTGTATACTCGCTGGCCCAACTACCTCGCCGCCCAACGTCACCTCGGCTTCAACGCCGTTGGCATGCAGCCGTGCTACTGGCGCGAGAGTGACGTGCCCGGCCATCAGGTTATTCTGGAGAAGATTCGGCAGCAGGGATTCCAGCTTATCCAGATCGAGTCTCCCGCTGGAGCAATCGCAACCGACCGCAGCCAGCAGGAGATCAAGTCGGTGTTGCCCGGTGGCAAGTTCGGCGACACTTGCCCCTCGTACCGGGGGCAGTTCTACCAGAAGGAGCACGCCAGCTTTGCCCGGGCCGCCGTGTGGATCAAGCCGGATATCATCTTCTACGACATCGAAGCCTTCTGGAACGGGGCGCAGGAAGCGCCGCAGTGCAGCCGCTGCCAGGAGCGATTCAAAGCGGGGAACTACAAAGACTGGGATGCCTTCTGCGCCGCGATGGGACGGGAGATGCATGTGGACATGAAGGCGGCGATCGAAAAGGCGTTGGCGGCGGCGGGCGTCACGCGCAAGGTCACCTACGGGAGCTACCGCACCGAGCCGGTGATGCCACTCAATGACGGGCTTTTTGCCTTCGGGAACACCTACCCCGACCTGTTGCAAATGGCGATGCCAAGTCTGTATGTGGCCGGCAACGCCCTGCGCGTGGCTGAATCCATCGCCGACAACCGTGCGAAGATGCAGACCAATGACATCATCCCGTGGTTGTCCACCGGATGCTATGGTGAGTACGAACCCAGCCACACACGCGACATGATCCTGGAAGCTTTCGCCAACGGCTCGCGCGGGATTACATATTACTGGTACGGCCACTTCGACGCGGCGCACTTCAAGTACCACGCCGAGGCGGTGGACATCGTCGCTCCCATCGAGGACATCTTCATGGATGGCAAGCCGCTCAAGGGCCTTTCATGCAGCCAGAAGAAGATCAAACTCTGCGGCATGGGGGTTGGCGATGAGATGGCGGTGCTCATCTCCAACTACGAGGGTGTTGCGCGCGGGACGAAGGTGACCGTGAAGACCTCCGCCAAGGCCCGAACTCCCGTCTGGGATCTGCACAGCGGGAAGAAGATCGGCGCCACCGACGGGAAAGGATCGTTCACCGTGATGCTGGACAGACTCCCCGCGCACATGTATTACCTGGGGAGCAGGTACGGCGGGGCGGTGACGCGGAGGTAGACGCGGGTCGCGGTTGTCGTGGAACGCCGCCTAAGAGCCATGGAAAGCATGCGAGGGGATTCCCAGCAATGATGTGATGATGTCTGGAGGATGCCCCGGAAGGACTGACAACTGCCGCAGGCTGTAGCCCTTACTCGTTGCTGTCTTCAGCGATCGTCGTCTCCAAGAGGAGCATCTCCTTGCCGCGAGCGGCTATGGTGTGAAAGCTGTTCGCACTGTCAAAGACGGTGCGGACCCCGTCGGGAAGATCGTCATTGTGCTTCCCGTCCTCCGTCCCGTCCACGACGAGGACATGTTTCTTTCCGAGGAGCGCGTTGTAGGCGTAGTGCCTTCCGTCAGGGCTGAAGGAGAAGCTGCAGGCCTGGACACCATCGTAGGGTCTACCTTTGACGCCATCCACGACGACGAAGGCTTTCCCTGACCTCGCTGCCACGAGAGCATACCTGTCGCCAGATGGACTGAACGTGAGGGTGGTGGGGATGATGAGGTCGTAGCCTTCGCCGCGAGTGCCGTCAACTACCGGGAAGCACTTCTTTCCCAGCACCGCCCAGTAGACCAATCGTCTACTGTCCGGAGTAAACGCTACATCCCAAACGACATCATAGGGCGGACCCGCAACACCATCTATGATGACAATAGCTTTTTTGCCCCGGACTGCCACATAGGCTACTCTCTTGCCATTGGGACTGAAGGTGATCCTGGATTGCATCAGAAGTAATTCGTCAAAGGTGGGCCCCTCTTCTCCATCGACCACAGCCACGACTTTTTTGCCTTTGTGAGCGATATAGGCCACTCGTGCGCTGTCGGGGCTGAAGATGACGGTGCTGCTCTCGATGTCGTCGTAGGTCTTCCCTTGCACTCCGTCAACCACAACCGCCCATCCGTTGCCCATGTTGGCGTGGTGGGCAAACCTCTTTCCATCCGGGCTGAAGGTTGTATTTCCTCCCATGTTTGAGATGTCCCTGGCTCGGAACTCGTAGTCTGTTCTGTCTGCCGATTCCGCATCCTTGGAGACCTTGTCCACGATGATCATCCATTGCTTGCCAAGCCTTGCCGAGTAATTGAGGCGGCGACCATCGGGGGCCCATCCGACGTGCTGCAATTCAGTTAATCTCGTCTGGCCCAGGTTGAAGTCATCCATGAAATCACCGATCACAGCGTCATATTCGATTCCCTCATTGTCGTCAATGACCACAAACTGTTTGAGAGCGCGCTTGGCGATATAGGCGAGGTGACGGCTGTCTGGGCTAAAGGCGAAGCAGGATATGTCTTTGTACTTCTTTCCCTCCAACCCGTCGCACATGAGGAAGCATTGGCCGCCCTCGCAAACCACATAGGCACAGCGTTGGCTATCGGGACTGAAACTAATGGACCTGATGCCGGGTGTGTCGTTTTCGTTCTCTTCTTCTCCTCCTTCCTCCTTTTCTCCTACGTCTCCTTTGACAGTGAACTTCCTTCCTTCAACGCGATCAACGACAACGAAGGAAGCATCTCCCTCAGAGGCTGCATAAGCCACTCTCCGACTGTCCGGGCTGAATGACACCAGTTCCACTTCATCATAGAACCTTCCGGGCTTCCCATCCACGACAAGGGATTCCTTTCCCTTCGACGATTCCGGATCTGCGATCTCGCGCAAGTCAGGACTCACGATGAGCGGTTTCTTTCCTTTTTCTGCTCGAAGATACGCGATGCGGCGGGAATCCGGACTCAGAACGATTGAGAATTGGTCCAGTTTGGGAGGTCTTGGCCCCAAGGATGTTTCCTTGACCACAAAGCTCTTCGCCGTTCCCTCTGCACACACCGCGGCCGTCCATCGCATCAGAAGGAAAGTGCAAAGCACTGCAATGCCGCAAATTTGCCTGGCTGCCATCATTCAACCTCCGCTATTCTGTCCAAGTATACAGGCCTTCTGCATGGAAGCTGGAGTCACATATGTGAATTCAGCTTCCACCTATCCTCCAACATCTTCAGGGATCCCCGGTTGCTATCAAGTCCGTCCAGCCGCACTACTCAGCTTACTACCGTTGTGGGAATCCCGGGCCGCATGTCTTCGGATGCAGGACCGCATCCCACGACCTCCTGCCACACCAGTTCCAGAATACGTCTTGCCTTCTCCACGGCCTGGGTTGCATGATCTTTGCTGGGCAGTCCCTCGGGAAGTGTGCCAGGAAGAGCATCGGGGTAGCGCACCGGCAGGTAGAACCGGCTCAGGTAGGCAACGTCATCCTGGTGCTGTGCATAGACATCAGAATACTTGGAGAGCTCTCCCAGCAGTTCAACGAGGTCGTGAACCCGTGGCGCGACCGTTCCCTTCGCAGCGAATACAGCCTTGAGAGCCTTTTCGGCAGCCTGTTGGCAATGAAAAGCAGCCGATGAGTAGATGTCCTCCTCCAACAGGACCTCGGCGGATCGAAGGTCCGTTCGGGCAAACTCAAGCCACCGACTTGCGCTCTGAGTCATATACGACCATCCCCCTCTCGATCTCACTAATGAAAGAACCGCCGTCCTGCTTCATGTCATTGTATTCTTGTGGTGTGTAGACAACGATATCAGCCGCGACTCTCGGTTTGACCAGACGGGAAACTTCGAGAAGGCGGTCGAGGAACGGAAGGTTCGTCTGTTTGATGACCGCAATGTCGAGGTCGCTCCAATCTCCAACCTGGTCGTGAACCATCGAGCCAAAGACAATGACTCGCTCCGGTTGATACAGCGCGACCAGTCGCTCAACCACACGGTCAAGTTCTGTGCGTAATCGTCTACCTCTGTGGTCAGCCAACGAAGACATCGTTCAGCCTCCTCCGTCCTTTCGATGACTCGATCCATCCAATCCCTCGCTCCCTATGCCGCGAACCTGTCGAGTCGCGTGTCATTGTAGCCAGCGACCTCCATCGTGTCAACGCGCAGGACGCGCAGGCCAGGAGCTTGACCCCTCACAACTCCATCTGTACAATTCACGCGGTTTGAGGCGCAGACGATCATTGGCAGCCTGTCGAAGTTACAGTAGAGGGTCCGTGTCCACCTTGAAGATGCACATCGCGAGGGCACGGAGGAATCCTCGCCATGTGCGCCTTGCAGACGCAATCGCCATTCTCGCGGCGCTTGGGTTCCGGGAGGTAAATGCCCGGAGGACTCACCAATGGAGCGAACCTAATGTTTCGAGAGTTGATCGTAGTGTCCTTGCTGGTGGCTGTGACCGGTGCGGCGCACGCCGGCGATGATTCCTCGATTGGGCCGGGTTCTCGTTTGTTCGTGACCAAGGTTCATCCCGGACATGGGAGACTGACAGAGCAGGATTTCCGCCAGCTTGCCGACGCTGGTTTCACCGTTGCAGTTGATCGGTGGATTGAAGATGTCGATGGATTCTGCGCCGGAGCATCGCGCGTCGGACTGGCGGCGATGACCTGGCAGATGGGCATGGCGGACGCGATCGAAGGGGACAACGTCGATCGCACCATGACCCGATTGGGAAAGCCCACGCGGTTCACGCTTCCCTTCAGCGAGGCCGGCTGGGCGAAGGTCACCAAGGAGATTGTCGCGCAGGCGCAGTTGTCTCTGAAGTACCCGAACCTCAAGGGAGCGTTGCTGGATTTTGAAATCTACGACGAGAACCGGACGGATGGATTCTGCGAATCGTATGATGATGCAACCTTCATCTCGTTGCATCGCGAACTGGGCAAGCCGGTTCCCACCAAGCTTCCCGCCGCCGTAGATCGACGCGCGTATCTCGACAAACTTCAGGTACTTTCGCTCTACGTCGAGTTCCAGGCCAAACAGGTCGGCGTTCAGGCGAGGAAACTCCGGATGGCCGTTGATGCGGTCAATCCGCGGTTCCAGATCGGCGTCTACGGCTGGGGCGCTTTCAAGGAATCGGTGATGCGGAACGTCGCCTCCGAGAAGGCGCCGGTAATCAATCTCGATGCCACCCTGTATGGCCGGACGACCTGGAGTAACGCCTTTGAAGGCGGCTACGACGCCAATGAGCCGGACCGAACCGGGTTGAAATGGTCCCTGGTGACCGCTTCCGAAATGGCCCGGGCCGCGCGGCAACGCGATTACCCGGAGGTGCTGCTGGCTGGGCACTATCCGCAGTCGCCGGGGCCCAGGGACGGCTTGGGCTACAAGTTCACCGTTCGCCAGTCGTTCAACAGTGCCGCGTATGCCGATGGCTACTGGATCTGGACAGACTGGTGGCTCCCTGAGCCATGGACCGACAAACAGGCGTGGATCGACGCGATGATGGTCTACTGGAAGGAGGCAAACGCCGCTCTGGACGCCGGTGACTTTACCTGGTCCAGTCGACAGCCGGATGCCGTGCCGAATCCCAAAGCAACAACACCGGAGATCATTCTGACTACCGATGGGACAAAGGTGGTGGCGTGGGAGGCGCTGACTGGCCAGCGTCTGAGCATCACTGACTCGATCGTCTGGCCGAAGAAGAATGGTCCGGTCATGCTCGGCACAAGATCCCTGCACATCGAAGGGTGGAACGTCAAAGCCAAAGGCGGCGACTTGCCAGTGGTGTCGTTCCCGGTCGGCCACGCCACGCGCGCCGTCGCGGTCGGTGAGGTCGATGGGATCGAAGGGGATGAACTGGTCACGCTCAACGCCGGCTGGGTGAAGATCTGGGATCCGGCCAGTCAAAGCC